>NZ_JBICYZ010000057.1:0-61216 GCF_043201465.1 Kitasatospora sp. NPDC048298 | reverse complement strand
TCCGTCAGCAACTTCGCGCCGCTCAAGCCGTCTCCCAAGTCCGTGGTTGCACCGGGGAGACATGATCACCCCGGACAGATTCCACGTAACTTCTAAGATGCTCAAGCGCCAGATGTACGGCCGGGCCGGCTTTGAGCTCCTGCGGAAACGGGTCTTGCTCGCATCATGACCTTGCTGTCGGCAGCCTGTGCGAGGATCCCCGGACTTCGGCAAAAGGAGATCACTATGGGCACTTGGGACATCGGCCCGTTCGACAACGACACCGCTGCCGACTTCGCCGGCGACCTTGACGACGCTCCCGCGGGAGAACGGGAGGATATGGTCCGCCGCATGCTGAAACGCGCTGCCAACTCCACGGACTACCTTGATCAGCCCGATGGCGAGCGGGCAGTGGCAGCCGCTGCCCTGATCGCCGCGCAGCACGGCGGCGAGCCGACCTGCCCGATCTACGGCCCATCTGAGCCATTGCCGACGTTCCCTGCAGACCTCACGATGCTCGCTGTCGACGCCCTGGATCGGGTGGTGGCGGAGCAGTCCGACCTTGTCGAAGGCTGGTTCGATTTCTCGGATGGCCTGCGCTGGCGTCAGGGGGTCAAGAGACTCCGTGACCTCCTCGACCCTCCGAGTCAGCCACAAGAGGACGCGCTCTTCGAAATCTAAGTGGTCACTCACCGCTACCGGTCACGGAAGTTGAGCCAGAACCGAAACTAGTGAACAAAGCCAATCGACTGACGGCGAAGGGGGACGCATGTCGAAAGGCACGTCGGGGGAGTACTGGTCGGAGCCTGAACTGCCGAGCGTCTTCAAACACGCACTGCTGAGCCGCTACATGCCCAAGTTCGGAGGGATGACCGGAGCGTACGGCAGGCGGGTGACCTACCTCGACGGCTACGCGGGCGAGGGTCGGTACGAGAACGGCGAGCCGGGCTCAGCCGCCCGGATCCTTCAGATCGCGGCGGACCTCCAGGCCAAGGCGGGTATTCACTGGACCTGCTTCTTCGCGGAGAAGTCAGCGCCGTCCTTCGCTCAACTCGGCTCGCTGGTCGCGGAGTACCAGGCGCGAGGGGTCGATGCCAGGGCGTTTCGGGGAGACGTCCTCGGTTACTTCGACGAGGTGCTCGCCGCCGCGACCGGTCAGCCGCTGTTCCTCTTCCTCGATCCCTGCGGGCTCGCCTTGCCGTTCGAACGTCTCGTGGACGTGCTCGCCAAAGGCCGGCCCGGGCCCAAACCACCGACCGAGTTCCTCCTGAACTTCAGCATGATGGCGATCCGCCGCATCGGCGGCAACTCGCAGTCGCCCAAGGGAATCGAGCGCACCAACCAGCGCCTCGACGAGGTGTGCGGCGGCCCATGGTGGCGTGACTTCTTCGCGGGCGGCTACAGCCGGGAGGCCGACGAGAAGGTCGCCGCGGAGTACAGCGCCAGGCTGGGCAAAGCCGTCGGCATGCAGATGCGCTCCGTGCCGGTCACAAAGGCGCCTGGTCAAAAGGCCGTCTACAACTTGGTGTTCGGCACCCGCCGCCAGCACGGCCTGTGGGCGTTCGGCGACGCCCACGCCCGGGCCCGTGACACTTGGTGGCAGCAACTCGAACTCCAGGAGGAGGCGACGGACGACGGGTTGTTCCCCGTGGTCAGTCTGCAACGGCCCGACCCGCAGAAGGTCCGCGATCTCGCCGTGCCCGCGATGGCCGACAACCTCGCTTGTCTGTTGCGTCGCGGCCGCACCATCAGGTTGGTCGACCACACGCTGGAGGTGTTCGGTGAGTACTACGGTCAGGTCACCGAGACCGCGGCGCGCGATGCGATCAAGCTGCTGCACCGTCGGGGTGGGACACCGAGCGACGGCATGAGTCATCAGCGCGAAAAGGTCTATGACCTGCTGGTGAGGCCACCACTCACGCGCTGACCGGCAACGGCATCTGGTCCCAGGTCCGTCCGTCCAGGAGGCGACCGCCGGCCTTGGGCGTGCGACCGCCCCACTGCTTGAAGAAGAACGCCACCTCCTTCTCCAAGCAGGCGTCGCGCACTTGCCGGGCCCAGGCCGCCTCCATCGGGCGGTGGGCGGGACCCGACTCGCCACCGGCGATCACCCAGTGGATTCCGTCTAGGTCGAGCCCGTCGAGCGGACCGAGTAGCGGTTCGCAGGACAGGAACCGCACGGCGGCCGGGACGGCCCGCAGGTCGTCGACCCGGTCGAGTTCGGCCGCGGTCTCGACCGACACCCCCATCCATAGGTTCGCCGGCCAGTCCAGCCGGTCGGCAACCCGCCGCAGCCTCCTGGTCCGCTTGGTGAGCACCTGGTAGGTGTGCTGAGGGGTGTCTGCCATCACCATGAACACCCGGCGCACGAAGTCGAGCGGGACCTTCGCGTGGAACAGGTCCGACATCGAGTTCACGAACACCGTCCGCGGGCTCTTCCAGCCGTACGGCACCTCTAGGGTGTCCCGATGGAGGGTGAGGGCGAAGCCCGGGCCGGATGTCCGAGGATCGCCGTCGGCCTGGTACTTGGCCGCGCCCATCGCCTTCAGCCGCTTCGCGAGCGCGAGGGCGTAGCAGTTGTCGCAGCCGGCCGAGACCCGGTCGCATCCGGTGGTGGGGTTCCATGTCGCCTCTGTCCACTCGATGCCACTTCGGTCACTCACTGCCCGCTCCTTACCACTGCCCTCCGGCAGCCGCCGCTGCCGCTTCGCGTCCGCCATGGGCGGCACGGCACTCGCCCTACCATCCTCCGCTGACGCTGGCCCTGTCGAACCGGCTGGTCACACCCACTTGGAGCGCGAGTGCACCACGTGGCGATCACTGGCCGGCATCGGTCCGGACCGGCACGTTGGGATGGATCGGATCGAGCGGGGCGGATTCCAGAACGGTCCTCGCGCAGGCGAGGGCCTCCTCAAGGACAGTTCTGAGGCGTGGTGGCAAGTTGCCGGTGTCCAATGCGCAGACCGCCAGGGACTCCTTGAGGGCTTCTACATGGGAAGTACGGAGGTGAGCGAGGGCGACGGGGTGGGAGAGGAGGTCCCGGAGTGCGTAGCCGTCGACGGACTCACCTGTTCTGCTTGATAGTTGCTTGATCAAGCGGTGGGTGGAGGGTGTGCTGGGGCCGACAGTGTCGAGCGCGGTCAGGGCGAGGCGGGTGGTGAACAAGGCCAGGCCCTCGCCCGGTTCGTAGGCGAGGCAGTGCTCGATCGCGGTCTCGGTGGCGTACTGGTCACCGGGGCGGCACAGGGCGGTGAGGACGGCGGTGACGGCGTTCTCCCAGGGCGCGCCGGGCTCGGTGGCTGCCAGCACGGTGAGGGCGCCAGGCAGATCGCTGGTGGTGGCGTAGGCGAGGATGGCGGTCTGGCGGCCGTCGAGGATGCGTTGGCCGATGCCGTGGTGTTGCTCGATGTGGCGTAGGGCGTCCGTCCAGCGGCCGGCGGTGGTGAGGGCGCGGGTGCCGTCGGCGATGACGACCCGCCATAGCCACTGGCGGACCTCGGCGCGCTGCTCGCTGGTGTCGGTGAGGTGGGCGGGGACGGTGATGCCGTCGAGCGTTGCCTCGGTGGCGGTGGTGACGGCGCGGTAGAGGTCGAGGAGGAGTTGGTGGCCGCGTTGGTGGTGGCCGGCGCGGATGTGGAGTCGGGCGAGGTTGACGATCGGCTCCAGGCCGCGGATGGCGCTCGTCGCGGGGAGCGGGCCGCGGTTGAGGTAGAGGGCGGCGTGGCGGTGGCAGAGCTCGCGGGCGTAGTCGGGAAGGCCGAGGTCGGAGGCAAGGAGGGCGGCCTGGTTGAAGACTGTGGAGGCGAGGCTCGGGTCGTTCTGCCGGGAGGCCGTGTCGGCCAGCTCCACGAGCCGGCCGACACGGGCGTTCAGTGGCAGGCACGCGGGCCGGTGGCGTGCGACCAGCGGGAAGCGCTGGGCGATCGGTCCGGTCGGGTGCACGTGGGTCACTCCCAGGTGACGGTGATCGGGTGGTGGGGGCGGTCCAGAACGAAGCGGCCGGCGGTCGGGTCCGCGGTGGTAGGGGCGTCGGGGAGTTCAATTCGCAGGGTCCGGTCGCGGAAGCCGGTGCTCCAGGTGCGGATCTGCTCGGCGGCGAGGTCGGCGAGGTCGGCTCCTGCCGGGCCGTGGCCGATGACGCCGGTCTCGTAGGTCTTGCGGCCGTCGTTGTCGGGTTCTCCGGGGCGGAGGGTGAGGTAGGCGAGGGAGCCGCCGTCCACGGTGGCCATGGCGCCCCAGCCGAACATGGGGGTGATGCCGCGTTCGCGGGCAGTGCCGGTCACGCTCATCCTCATGAGGGAGTTGGGGAGGGTGAGGGCGAGCCACAGGTCCTGGTACTCGTAGGTGGTGCCGGCGGGGATGGTGACGCCGGTCCAGACGTCGTGGCGTTCGATGTCGAGGACGCCGAGTAGCAGCTCGGCGTCGGCGGTGTCGTGCTGGTCCTTGTGGACCTGGAGGGTGACGTCGCCCTCGTGGGTGAGGGGGATGGTGCGGCGGGCGTCGTCCATGCTGCCGCGCAGCGGCATGAAGACGGCGAGCTGGTCGTCGACCGACACCCAGCCGTTCTCGCCGCGCTCGAAGGCGATGGTGCGTGAGGCGGTGCCGCGCAGGCGCAGGGGCAGGACGATCCGCCCGGTGGGCTTGACCTGCCGGAGCCAGGCGGTGGGCATCTCGCTGGTGCTCACCGTGGCGATCACGTGGTCGAACGGGGCGGCGTCGGGGTGGCCGAGCGCGCCGTCGCCGAGGACCACGTCGACGTTGGTGAGCCCGGCGTCCGTGAGGTGCTTGCGGGCGCCGTCGACGAGGTCGTCGTCCACGTCGACGGTGACCACGTGCCCGTCGGGGCCGACGATGCTGGCCAGGTAGGCGGCGTTGACTCCGGTCCCGGCCCCGGCCTCGAAGACGCGCTGGCCGGGCTGGGCGCCGAGCTGCTCCAGCATCAGGGCGACGATGGCGGGTTGGGAGGCGGCGCTGATCTGGGTGCCGGAGCCGTCGGTCTTGGTGTAGGTGGGGTTGTCCGCGTAGGCGGCCTCCAGGGGGAAGCCGGGCAGGAAGTGCTCGCGGGCGACGGTGCGGAAGGCGGCCTGGACCGCGTCGGAGCGGATGGCGCCCTGGTCGATCAGGCGGTCGGTGAGGCTGTCGCGCAGCTGGTCGACGGGGATGGAAGCGTTGTTGCTGAGAGTAGTCACGTGGGCGACCCTAGTGGTTGTGCGGATGGTGGGCTGCGAGGGCGTGGGGCCCTCGCCAGAATGGAAGACGGCGTCCAACGCGCGTGCGGCGGCTGCGGATTGGTGCTCGACCGGTAATCCAGCTCGGTTGGCGTGGAAGATCATCAGGTGGGCGAGGACGGCGCGCAGTCCGCGGGTGAGAAGGCCGTCCCGTGCGAGACGGACGAGGTCCTGTCCGGTCTCCTCGAAGGCGTCGACCCAGCCGGCGTGCCCGGCGAGCGGTTCACCGGGGCGGGAGAGTTGGCGGGTGTCCACGGTCATGAGGCGGCGCATCGCGGCGGTCAGGGCGGCGGCCCGTTCGGGTGCGAGGGCGGGCGGCGCGGGGCGTTCGGCAGCGAACTTGGCCCAGACGTTGCCCTGTTCGTACCAGTCGAGGCCGGCGGAGCGGAGCATGGCGGAGACGAGGACGACGAAGGTCTCGGTGCTGCGGAGTGCAGGAGGGTCGGGCTTGGCGGCACGGGCCATCAGGTGCCGGCTGTCGGTGTGGAAGAGCTGGTGGGTGATCTCCATGGCCTCGGGGCCGCCGAATGCCTCGGTCTCCGGCTCGTAGACCGCGGTGGCCCAGCCCTTGACGAGTCCCGTCTCGACGAGCGTGTCCAGGAGTGCGGTGACGACGGGGGCGGAGGCGGCGGCGCGGTAGCGCAGCCGCAGCCCCTTCTTGCGCATGTACCACCAGTCTTCCAGCGCGCCGGAGTTCTGGGCGTGGGCGAGGACGGGGGTCAGGTGGTGGGCGGCGATCTGGTCGACGGTGGCGGGGTCGTTGAAGGTGAGGTCGTGCTGGATCCAGTCGGTGGTCATCGAAGGGGTCCTTGGTCAGGCGGTCAGGAGGCAGGCGTACCAGCTGGTTGCGGGGGTGGTGCCAGTTGCGGGGGCGAGCAGGGCGAGGGCGGTGCCGGCCGCGCCCTCCAGGAAGGCGGGCCCCGCTGTGGCGAGGAGGTGGTGGGCTTGCGCGTCGGGGTCGGTGCGGGGCGGGTGGGCGGTGTCGAGGAGCAGGGAGGTGGCGGAGTGCAGGCGGTCCGCGTTGTGGGGGAGGGCGTCGGTGGCGGCGCGGTGGGCGATGTGGGCGAGACCGGCGTAGCCGTGGCAGGCCGAAAGGTCGGTGGTCGCGGCGAGAGCCTTCGGGTCCGCCAGCGCAGTGGTGAGGGCTTGTTCGGCGTCGTTGCGCAGGTGGTGGTCGCCGAGGGCGAGGGCGGCGAGCTGCTGGGCGCGCGCGATTCCGGCGGTGCCGTAGCACCAGCTCGGCCGCTGGGGCGGCAGCGGTCGCCAGTGCCCGGCGCCGTCGAGATGGGCGGGCGTGATCCAGTACGGCCAGGCGTGGCCTTCGCGCCAGCGCTCCAGCCAGGCCAGGATGGTGTGGATCGCTTCGCGCTGGCCGTCAACCTCGATGCCGAGGCGCAGGGCCAGGGCGAGCAGCGCCAGGGGGCCTGCGATGCCGTGTGCCACGCCGGTGTTGGCGTGCCCGTCCGGGAACCGCTCATCCGGCCTGCCGGAGGGGCCGACCAACGTCCACCAGCCCGGCAGCGTTCGGCTGTCGTGCTTGACGTCGTCGGTGAGGCGGACCAAGCAGTCCAGGACCCGACGGATGGCCTCGCCGCCGGGCGACCGACCCAGGAGTACGGAGCCGATGCCGGCCAGGCCCCGGATGGCGTCGAACTCCGCGAGCGCCGGCAGGTCGCCGTGGTCGAACCGGGCGAGGGCTGCGTCGCAGCGCCGCATCGCGTCGTTCGCCACGACCTGGTCGAGGTGGGCGAGGGCATGCTGGTAGGAGCCTGGCCGGGCCTGCGCGGCGCAGGCGAGGGCGTGCGCGAGCGCCGGCGCACCGTAGTACAGGTAGCTCTCGGCGCCGCTCGTCACCGGGGTCGCGGCGGCGACGGACAGCCAGGCGCGGACCGGTTCCCACGGGCCTCGGCCGGTGGCGGCGCGTTCGATGTGGAGCAGAGCGATGCCGGGGGCGCCATGCGCGAGGGACTGGCGCCACTGCGGACGGGACGACCAGGCGGGCGGCACGGCCTCGGGGTCCGTGAGCAGCTCGGCGATCCGGTCGGACAGGCGGAGAGCGGGGTGTGAGGTGGTCACCGGTCACCGTCCCGGGCGAGGCGGGCGAGGGCGGCGGCGCGCGCCAGGTAGAGGACCTGGGCTTCGTCATCGAAGTCGATGCGGTGTGCCCGCACGAAGGAGCAGTGGAGGAGGGACCCGAGGACGTCGTCCGCCTGCACGCCTTCGGTGTGCGGGCTGGGGAAGAAGTGGCGGTAGGCGTCGAGCGCCTGATGGCGTGCGGGCCAGGCGCCCAGGATCGCGGCACCGGTGGCCTCGGCACGAAGGGCTGCCCAGTCGCGAGCCGGATCGGCCAGGCGTACGGCCTCGCGGAACACGGGCCGTGGGACGGCGGCCGGTGCTTGGGAGGGGACGTTGTCGACGAGCCAGTGCAGCCCGGCAGTGGCCGAGCCGGCGAACCCTGCCGTGATGGCGATGGCGTGGGCGGCGAGCAGCGCCTGCCGGTCGGGCAGCGTGGGCTGGGAGAGCTGAGCGAGAACGGTGGTGGAGTCCGCGCGGAAGACTTCCTCTGCTGCCGCCCAGGCGGGTCCTTCGCCCCACCGGCCGGTCTCCGGGTACGAGGTGGGGTACACGACCTCTGCGAGCAGCCCGGCTTGATGGAGTTCGGCTGTCCAGGTGCTGATCACGGCGGTTGTGGGGCCGAAGGTGGCTGGCTCGGGTAGGGCGATGCGCAACCGCAGGTGGTGGCGAGGGTCGCGGAAGCGGACGAACCACCATTTCGGGTTGCCGAGCCGCTCCAGGAGGTCGGGTAGGTGGCGGGCGAGGACGGTGTCCTGGCGTTCCAGGTCGCCGTAGAGGGATGCGAGCAGCATGCGGGAGGTGCCCGGCGCTTCGCCGTGGCCCCGTCGCAGGATTCGGCTCGGGGTGGGCTTGGGCAGGCGCGGCCACGCCGGCGCCCGGGTGACGGTGACGGGAACGACGATCTCGTGGGCTCGACCGCCTGCCCAGCCGAGGTCGGCGGGCTCGGGCTCCTCGACCAGGACAGCGTGCGGGGCGGAGCGGAGGTGGTCGCGTAGCAGGACCCGGTGGCCGGGATGGTCGAGGTCGAGCGGCAGGCCCTGGCTGTCGGCGGCCAGCATCACGTGCCGCGGGGCTCGGCGCCGTTCCGCCCACGACATGAGGGCCTCGTCCCACCGTCGCTGCGAGGCGTCGCCGGCGGGAAGTTCGGCGGCGGTGAGGCGCCAGATGGCGGGGGAGAGGATGACCCGCCGGTGCCGCAGCCGAGGCCGGAAGGGCAGTGCGTGGAGCGAACCCCAGTCGAATCGGGTGACCTGTGCGGCCTGGGCGCGGGACAGCTCGGTGATCAGCCGGGCGAGCGGCGGGGTGTGGTGGCGGAGGTTGAGGGCGTGGGTGGCGGCGGCCTCGATCCTCACACCGAGTGCCGGTGCCGCCAGGTACATGCGCCGCCCGTCGCAGCCCACCGCCAGGTCCTGCGGGCCGAGGACGCCTTCGGCGGCGATGCGGTGCTCGGCGAGGCTGATCACCAGCCGACCCGTCGGCAGGCTTCGGGCGACGTGCCCGCTGGCGGGATCCAGCGGCGGGAACGAGATCTGGGCGGTGACGGCGTGCTTGTCCATCGTCGGGAGGTCCGCTAGCAGGGTGGTGAAGGCAGTCCGGTTCTCGGGTTTAAGGAGGTGGAGGAAGCGGCCGACCGAGACGCCGGCGGCCCGGGACACCGAGACCACCTCCAACCGGAACTCGCCCCGGTCGAGCGTCTCCCGACTGCGGGCGTGGACGTGGGTGATGACCTCCAGGTGCGGAGGAAGGCGGGGTTCGTCCGGGCCCAGCTGGAGGGAGGTCAACAGCGCTTCGTCGAGGACGACCTCACGCGCGCCGTCGAGAGCGGCTCGCTGGGCGAGCGCGGCGAGCAGTTCGTCGCGCTCGTCGAAGCGCGACTTCTCGGCGGGCCGGGCACCGGGGTAACCGTCGGGCCAGCCGATTCCGCTGTCGGCCACCATGTCGAGCAGCGGGACCAGGGTGCCGCGGCCGTAGCGCTCGTAGAAGCGCTGGTGGTAGGCCCGCCACGCTGCCGTGCCGTTGGGCGCGGCACTGAGCCGGGCCAGCAGGTGGGCGGCTCGGGCAGCCTCGTTAGCCACTGAGCGGGGGAGAACCAGGTCGGCGTCCAGTCGAAGGTCGACGGCGGCCACCGAAGGACGACTACTGGCGGTCCGGAGGTCCGTCAGGATCTTGGCTGCCTCGGGGACGTGCTCGGGGCTGATCTTCGACAAGACCGTGAGGAGGTGGCCGAGCGGATCGGGGTCGGTCGCCGGAGCGTGCAGGTTCGTGACGAGCACTCGCTGGGCGACGAGCTCGGACAGGATGCCGGTGACCTGTTCGGCCGATGCGGCGGGGAACTCGGTGTGGACGGCTTCGGCCAAGTCCCGGAAGCGGAGCGGAAGACGGGTAGCAGAGAGGGCGAAGGCGACGGGACGGGTGTGTCGTAGTGTCGTCTCGGCCGTGGCCGTGCTGCCGTCGGCCCGGCGGGCCGGCCGATAGGGGACGACGAGGCGATCGCCCCGCACCTGGACGGTGTTGTTCGCTGCCACGTCCAGGAGTGCCAGCACGGCGGGGCGGCACTCCAACAGGCCGACGGCCTGTGCGAGCAGGGACTCAGAAGCACTGGTGATAGTGCGGTGCCGGTCGCCCCAACGCACCACGCAGAGCGGTCCGAACGATGTCGCCTGCACACCTGCGAAGCGTCCGAACGGGGTGGCACGACGGGCTGCGCGCAGGAGGTAGCGGGCGGTGGAGAGCGCGGCACGCCGCACTTCGCGCGGGGCGGGCTGCGGGTTGCCGATCAGCTGGGTGACGCGATCGGAGAGGGCCGGGCTGGCCAGTTCAAGGGCGCGGGCGAGGTGGTCGTCGGCCCACAGGGCCCGCAGCCACTGTGCCTGCTGGAGGGCCTCGGCAGGTCCGGCGGCCGAGAGGTCGGGCCAGGCCGGCACTCGCAGGTCGGGGCGGGCGACGGCGCGTACGAGCGCCACGCCGGCAGCGCGGTAGGCGGCCTTGGGGTTGGGTGGGCGCATCGCTGCGGACCTCGGGATTCGGAGATGGGGCGGGGACGGGTGGTTCCCCGAGAGCAGGTCCCGGGGAACCACCCGGGAGGGTCAGTGCACGCCGGTGGTGCAGGCGCCGCAGGTGGAGCCGCAGCCGTCGTCGGTGAGGACCTGCAGGCTGGCCGCGTCGGTGGTCTCGACGGTGCGCACGTCGAGGTCGAACTCGTCGCCGACGACGGCGGCCGTGGTGGCCTTGGTCTCGGCCGGGATCATCTGAGCCATGGTGGCTCCTCCTTGAGGGTTTCCTTTGCGGGTGCCTGGAGCCGGGGCGCGGGTGCGCCCCGCGTCACCAGGAGTCGGTGGGGCGGCAGCGCCGCGTGTCGAGGGCCGACTGCCCGGCAGGGGCGGGCGGTTCGACGGACTCTGCGGCGTGGGCGCCCCCGTGCGGGGTGGAGAGGCTGGTGGGGGACCACGGCTGGCGGAAGCCGGGTCCGAGACCGAGCGCGGGGTGCGGCTCGCCCAGCGCGCGCAGTATCAGCCGCTCGCCCGAGAACGCGGTGCGGCCGTGCAGCAGACGGTGGTTGTCCAGCACGACGCCTTGTCCGGAGGCCAGCCGGAGTCGGTGAGTGTTCCGTTCGATGGCCTGGCGCAGGGCGGGCAGGTGAGCCTGGGCGTCGGGGGAGAACCGGGCCAGGTCGTCCTGGCGAAGCCGCAACCGCCACCACCCGGCGGGCAGTTGCTGGAACACCGAGGCGAAGTGGCCACTCGATCCGCCGAAGTACGCGGCTCGCTCCGCGGAGAATGCCTCGATGGCGGCGGGGTGGTGCGCGGCCAGCTCGGCGAGGATGGCCCGGCCGTCGACCAGCAGGCTCTCACCTCCCGCGTCGCCGGCCCGCGCACACGCCAGCAGAAGCAGACGGGGCGGATCCGAGTGCTGCGCGCACTCGGTGTGCAGGGCCAGCGCGCCGCGCCCCAGGCCCGCGAAGCCCGGTCGCCCGCTGTGGCGGCCGGTGTCGCGGATGACGGTCAACCCGTCCGGGTCGGCATCCCGGTGCTGCCACAACGAGGACATCAACCGGCCGGTCGCGAGGAGCACATCGTCGCGACCACGCAACCTGGCGAGCCTCAGTAGCCCGTGCTCCCGCAGCGCCTCACCGGCCTGCTCGCGCACCTCTCCGTCCAGCCCGCCCGCGGTGAAGTCGTCGCCGCTGGTGCCATGAGTGTCGAACGACGGCATGGTGAAGCTCCCTCGTGGGACCGAGCGGATGGGAGGCGACACACTCTCCACGCCCCACCCACCCGATGGAAAGTGACAGATTGTCAAAGCGCGATCACCGGACCGTGGGACACCGCGGAGGCCCGCGACTGCTACCTTCGACAGGCCCGTGCCCGTCTGCGTGCCTCGGAAGAAGCGATGAACGAGACTGAACAGCCCTACGTGCCAAAGGCCTTCCCGATCTCCATCAAGGGCGTCGTCCTCGACCCGCAGCAGCGGGTGCTGCTGCTGAAGAACGAGCGCCAGGAGTGGGAGCTGCCCGGCGGGAAGCTGGAGGGCGACGAGACCCCCGAAGAGCGGGTTGTCACCGAGATCCACGAGGAGAGCGGCTGGACGGCCACCGCCGGCCCCCTGCTGGACGTGTGGATGTACGAGCCGATCCCCGGCCGCCAGGTCTTCATCGTCACCTACGGCTGCACTGCCACCGACGCGCATCAGGCCCCGGTCGTGAGCCACGAACACAAGGAAGCCGGCCTCTTCCACCGCGACGAGGTGCCCGGCCTGGCCATGCCGCAGGGCTACAAGGACTCCATCGCCCGCTGGTACGAACTGCACCACCAGGCCTGACCGGTGACCCGGATCGACCCCCATGGCGGCTTCCGCTGGCACTGGACCACCCCCAGGGCCCAGGACATCCTGCGCCGCCGCGCCCTGCCCGAGATCCTCCAGCTCTACCGCGAACTCCACGGGCTGCCGCAACAAGAGCTCGCCGACGTCCTCGGCTACTCCACCAGCTACGTCTCCCGCATCGAAACCGGCTCGCGCACCATCACCGACCTGGGCGCCCTGCGCCACATCGCCGAACGCCTCGGCCTCCCGCCGCACTGCCTCGGCATCACCGACGACGCGGACGGAGACCACCAACTCGTGATCCAGCTCGCCGAATCCGTGCTGCGCCTGGCCGAGATCGCCCGCCAGGCCGGCCAGGCCAATACTGCCGTCGCCGAGCTGTGGCCGCTGGTAGCCCGCCTGGAGGCCCGGATCGCAGACGGCCACGCCGACCTCGACACCTTGCGCCTGCTCGCCCGGGCCCGCGTCAGTCTGGGCGTCGCCCTGGGCCATGTGCTGCCGGAGGAGCGCCTGGCCACCGCCGCCCGCTGGACCGGCAAGGGCCTGAACGTTGCCCGGCGCCTGGGCGACCCCGGCCTGCACGCCAACGCTCTGCGCCACCACGGCAACGAGCTCCGCAAAGCAGGGTTGCACCTGCGGGCGCTGGACCGGCTTGGGCAGGCCCGTGACACCGCCCGCACCGCCACCGAACGCGCCGAGGCGGTCGTCCTGCTCGCCCGCGCCGCCGGGGCCGCGGGCAACGCCGTCGTCTTCGACACCGCGATCGAGGAGGGTCACCGTCTCCTGGGCGAGGCGGCGCCCACCGCCCTGTTCTCCGAGTTCACCCTCCACGAGGTCCGCCTCCGGGGTCTCATGAGCACGGGCCGGGTCGCGGAGGCCGTCCGGCAGCTCGACCGCGCGCCCGTCGCCGGACTCGGGGCGACCTCCCAGTGGCGGATCATCGCGGCGATCACCGCGGGCGAGGTGCTGCTTAGGAAAGGGGATTCCACCGGAGCGGCGCAGCAGCTCGGCGCGGCGGTCGACGGGGCGACCCTCCACCACCTGCCGCACCAGCTCCAGCGCGTCGTGCGGGCCGGTCGCAGCCTGCCTGAGGTCCGGGAGCGCGCGGGTGACGCCTTGGCGCGGCTGCGGGCCGAGATAGCGGCCTGACCTCCGACCCGGCAGTACGGCGGCGATGAGCATGGCGATTCACATTCCTGAGCTCTGAGCTGAACCATCTTGACGGTGTGGTGGGGCGTCGCTCAGCGTGCGGAGCGGGCGGGCCGCGGGGCGGTGAGCGAGGGTCACTCGGGCCGCAGCGCGAGCAGTCGGCTCTGCAGGCGTTCCACGTCGCGGCTGCTGCCCAGGTTCCGGTACTGGTCCTGGCTGGCGGCGTACCAGCTGGCGGCGAGTGCGGGCAGGTTGCCGCGTTCGGCGGCCTGCCCGAGGAACTCGATGCCGTAGGCCGCCCAGTGGCGGTGGCCGAGGCGCACGAACTCCTGCACGGCGGTGTTGATGGTGCCCGCCGCGACGTCGTGCTCGCCGGCCAGGGACTGGGCCTCGCCCAGGAAGACCTTTGCCCGGGCCACGTTCAGCGGGTCGGGCGGGGTGAGCGATTCGAGGTCGGCGATGGCCTGCTGGAGCAGCGGGATGCCGAGGTCGGTGTTGCCCTGGCGGGCGGCGGCGGAGCCGAGGAGGATCTCGGCGAGGCCGGCGCCGCGTCGGTCGTCGAGGTCGGCGTAGAGCTCGATGGCGCGGGTGAGTTCGGGCTCGGCGACGGCGTACTGTTCGGCCTCGTACAGGGTGGCGCCGATGCCGGCGGTGCACTGGGCGATGCGGACGGGGTCCTGGTCCTCGGTGGCGAGGGTTCGGCCTTCCTCGTAGAACCGGAGAGCGTCCTCGTGTTCGCCGGTGCGTTTGTGCGAGATGGCCAGGGTGGTGGTCATCTCGTAGACGGCCAGGGGGTGGCCCCAGATTCGGGCGGAGTCGAGGCCCAGCCGGTGGCAGGTGAGGCTCAGGTCGGTTCGCCGCAGGCGATGGAACAGTGGCCACAGGTCGTGGACCAGGACCGTGGCGGCCTGGTGCTCACCGAGGGCGCGGGCGGCCGTGAGGACGGGCAGAACGGCAGGGGCGATGGCCTCCAGCCAGTCCAGCGCGGTGCGGTCGTCGGTGATGTGCACCGGCTCGGCAGGGTGGTGGCGGTGTTGGCGTGGCAGGACGCGGTGGTGCGGGGTGAGGCGCTGGACGGTGTCCTGGGCGGTGGCGATCAGGTGGTCGAGGTAGCGCTGCACCACGAGCCGCCGGTCGTCGGCCTGGTCGCGGATCAGCTCGCGCACGTGGGCTCGGAGGCTGTAGACGTCGCCACGCACGGGCCGGCGGCCGGTGTGGTCCAAGAGGTTCCGGGCCGCGAGTTCGTGCAGCAGCTGAAGGGTGTGGGCGGCGGGAGTCGCGGTGGCGGCGGCCACGGTGAGGTGGTCGAGATCCGGCGCGGGGATCAGCGCGGCGAGCCGGAGTAAGCGCGCTTCGGGCCCGGGCAGCGAGGCGAGGGCGACGGTGGTGGTCATGAGGAGACTCTCCAAGTCGGTTGCAGTGAGCGCGGGGTGGGAGGCGAGCGAGCGCGTGGGGGTGAGGGCGAACGCGCCGGCGGCCAGCCCCAGGGCCAACGGGCTGCCCTCGCAGGCGCGAGCGAGCGCCTCGGCGGCGGCCGGCTCGGCGCGCACCCGGCCCTCGCCAGGGATTCGGCCGAGCAGTTGGACGGCGTGGACGGGCGCGAGCGGGCCCAGCTGGTGATGGTGAGCACCGAGGGCGGCGAGTGCGGGCAGCGGCGAGCGGCTGGTGACGACGACCAGGCACGCACTGGTGGCGGGGATCAGAGGCACCACTTGGTCGGCGGTGGCGGCGTCGTCCAATACCACCAGCAGCCGTCGGGTGGCGGCGATGGACCGCCAAAGCGCGCGCAAGTCCGACTCGTGCCAGGGGAGTTGATCCATGTCGCGTTCTCCGAGACCGCGAAGTAGGGAGCGGGCGGTCTCGACAGCCGGTGTCGGACCGTCGACGCCTCCCGCGCGCAGCTGGACGAGTAGCTGTCCGTCCCGGTATCGCTCGGCGTGTCGGCGGCCCCAGTGCGAGACCAGGGCGCTCTTGCCGACCCCGCCGGGCCCGGTGATCGCGATCACTGGAGCGGTGCCTTCTGGCAGGTCGGAGAGTAGCTTGTCCAGGGCGGCGACGTCGTGCTCGCGGTCGGTGAACACCCTGGTGACCGCGGTGAGTTGTCGGGGAACTTGCCGTGGCGGCTCGGCGGGATGGAAGTGGATGTCACGGATCTGGCCGGCCTGGACGGCGTGGTGGACCTGGGTGCCGTCGATGTGGTTGGAGACGGTTGGCATGAGATCGTCGTCAGAGCGAGGCAACGGCGCCGGCCCGGGGACGCGGAAGGACGGGAACGGACGGCACGCCGAGGGCGACGGCGGCGTTGACCAGTGCCAGGTGGCTCAGTCCCTGCGGCGTGTTGCCGAGCTGGCGGCCGGCGGAGGGGTCGTACTCCTCGGCGAGGATGCCCACGTCGTTGCGCAGGGCGAGTAGCGCGTCCATGCGTTCGCAGGCCTCGTCGGTGCGGCCGACCAGGGCGAGTGCGGAGACCAGCCAGAACGAGCACGCGAAGAACGCGCCCTCCTCGCCGGCGAGGCCGTCCACGTTGGCGTCGGCGTCCTGGTGGGCGCGGTAGCGCAGCACGAGGCCGTCGTAGGTGGCGAGTTCGCGTTGGACGGCCTCGATGGTGCCGATCACCCGTTTGTCATCGGGCGGCAGGAAGCCGGTCTGCGGCAGGAGCAGCAGGGAGGCGTCCAGCTCGCGGCTGCCGTAGGACTGGGTGAAGGTGTTGCGCTCCTCGTCGTAGCCTCGGGCGAGGACGGTGGTGTGGAAGAGTGCCGCGACCGCGCGCAGGCGGGCCAGGGTGGCCCGGTCGTGGTCCGGGCGGCGCTCCAGGAGCCGGACGGTCCGGTCGATCGCGACCCACGCCATGATCTTGGAGTGGGTGAAGTGGCGCTCGGGCCCGCGGATTTCCCAGATTCCCCGGTCCGGCTTGTGCGCGGTGGCGACGACGAGTTCGGCCAGCCCGAGCAGCAGCGCGTCGGCGGCGGGATCGGGTTCGAGTCCGGCGTCCTCGGCGGCCAGCAGGGCGTCCGCGACGTATCCGAAGACGTCGAGCTGGAGTTGACCGGCCGCGCCGTTGCCGATCCGCACCGGGCGCGAGCCCTGGTATCCGGGCAGGTGATCCAGGACGGTCTCGGTGAGCTCGCTGCTGCCGTCGAGTCGGTACATGATTCGCGCGGTGGCGGCGTTGCCGATCGTGTCGACCAGCCACGTCCGCCAGGCACGCGCCTGCTCCAGAAAACCCCCGGCGCGCAGCAGTTCCCGGATGGTGAGCGCGGAGTCGCGCAGCCACGGGTAGCGGTAGTCCCAGTTGCGTTCGCCGCCGATCTCCTCGGGCAGCGAGGTGGTGGGTGCGGCGATGACGGCGCCGGTGGGCCGGTGGACGAGAGAGCCGAGAACGGCCACCGAGCCGAGGACGGCGTCGCGGTAGCGCCCGGTGCAGGTGACGTTGGCACTCCAGTCGGCCCACTCCCGCAGGGTCGCGGCGAGCGCCTGGCCGGCGTCCGGCACGAGCGGGACCGGGGCGTCGGGCTCCTGCCAGGTCAGGGCGTACGCGGCCTCCTGTCCCGCGGTCAGGACGATTTCGGCGACCGCGGCTCCACGTCGCCGGGGCCGATGGTCGGGACCGTCCAGCCACAGGGCGGAGCCCTCGTGCTCGGCGGCGAAGCGTCGCACGCCGTCGGGGCTGGTGACCTCGCGCAGGACGGCGTGGGAGCGGCCGTAGCCGGGCGCGACGACGATGCGGGAGGTGACGCTCACCCGGCCGCGCAGACACCTGGCGATCCGGATCACCTGGGCGGGCCGCTCGGCACCGGAGACGGGCATGAACTCGGTGACCTGCAAGATCCCCTCGGGCAGCTCCCAGACCTGGTCCAGGACGAGGCCGCCGCCGCGGTAGGCGCGGCGGGTGACGGGGAAGGGCTGAGCGGAGGTGGGGGAGAGCGACCAGTAGCCGTGGCGCCGGTCGCCGAGGAGCGCGGTGAACACCGCCGGCGAGTCGAACTCCGGCAGGCACAGCCACGGGATCGCGCCGTGGAGGTCGACGAGGGCCGTCGAGCGGCCGTTGCCGATCGGAGCATAGCCCTCGATCGGGAGGGGAACGGGCATGCGAAGTCCTGGTGTTGGAGGAGTGGTGGGAGGTCAGGGACGGGAGCGGGTGTGCGCGACGAGCTGCTCCGGCAGCCGCACGGCCCCGGCTGCGGCGGGTCGGGACGGCGGCCGGGAGAGGCCCGTCCTTGCGTCCGGGTTCACGCCACCGGGCAAATCGGCTCCAAGTAGGGGATGTGGTTCGGCGGGGGCAGCGCGACGATTCCGGTGATCACGGCGATGGCTGCGGCATGGGTTCGGCTGCCGCGCCGGGAGAGCGCCCGGACGACTCGTCCCTCGACCGTCCGTGCCGTGCGCAGGCTCAGGCCGACGGCGCTCGCCCCGGCCTCGCTCAGCGTCCCGGTGCAGATCAGCGCCGCCACGGCCCGCCCCGCCTGATCCAGCTCGGGGACGGGGTCGGGCAGATCGGCGCGCAGCCGCTCGGTGCCGATCGCCCCCGCCGTGATTAGGCGGACGACCAGGTGCGCGTCGTCCACGGCGCCGACGCGCCGGCGCAAGTCGGCCAGGCGGGTCCGGACCAGGTACTCCCCGGTATGGACGTGGTCGCCGATCTCGGTGACGCCCAGCCCTTGGGCGGCCAGTTCGGCGATCCGGCGTTCCAGCGCGTTCAACTCGGGCCTCGGGGCACGCCGAGGCCCGGTGTCCGGCACGATGCTCGGGGTCGTCAGGATCCGGCGGACCCCGGCTTCTCCCGCCACGGGCGCCTGGTCGGCGGTGCACACGACCAGCAGCTCGTCGAGCGGGGCCCCGAGCAGGTGGGCGGCTTCCAGATAGGCGGCGGTGCCGCGGTCGTACGCCCCGTGGCGGACCGCGCACGTCCAGGCCGCTCCCAGACCTACCGCCTCCACGGCACGGTCGGCATCGACCGCCACCGCGGGGAGCACCAGGGCGCACGGGACACCGAGGGCCAGTGCCTGGTGCACCAGCCGCACGACGGCCGGCGCCGTCCTGCGGGGCGCCGCCCCGGCCAGGACTTCTGCCAGCGACGGCAATTCCGGCAGGCCGGCCAGCGCACCGAGGTGTAGGGCCAGACCCTGCGCGGAGCGCAGCGTCGCGACCGAGCGGTCCAGCGGATCAGGGCTATCGGGTTCAGCGTGCGCTTCGTCTACGAGTTCGGTTGCACCGGTCCCTCCCTTCGTACGGTGGTGCAGGGTGCGGCCCTGGCCCGAATCGGCCGCCATGGGTGTGGTGAGGCCAGCCAGGGTGTCCCCGGCCGGATCGATCAGCTGCTGTTCGAGCGCCCGGCGGACGGCGACGACGCGCTTGCGGGTACCGAGCGCGTCCAGCACGGCGTCCTCGTAGAGCTCCGCCGCGCTCTCCCGGACCTCCAGCGCGCGGGCGACGTCACGGCGAATCCCACCCTGCCCCCAGATCCGCAGGATCAACTTCTGCTCGTCCGACAGCACCGGAGCAACACCCACCGAGGCCGAACGGGGGAGCAGACCGGACTGCCATCCCTGTACGAAGGCGTGAACTCGGTTCGTGGTGTCCAACTGGTCGTACACTTGCCGCAGGTGGCCCTTAACGGTGTCGACACCCAGATTCAGGGCCGCGCCGATCTCCGCGTTCGTCATCCCGAGGCCAGCCCTGTCCAACACCGCGACCTGCTGCGCGGTCAGCGCCGTGGGCGGTACCTTCATCCGCATCAGCTGATCCCCCCGAGCATGGGAATCAGCAGCACGCCGGGACCTCCGGCCTGCCGGGTGCGGCGCGGCATCAGCACGACTCCGACGGCTGCCGGAGCTCGCTGAGCTTCACGTCCGGCCAACCGGCACCCAAAGCCCGCAACGGCACCAGATCGGCCAGCACGGCCGCCGCGCTCGCCTGCTCCCTCGACCGAACGCCGAGGGCCCGCAGGATCGTCTGGATGTAGGTGTTCACCGTGTTCACGGTCAGCCCCAGATGCTGTGCGATGGCGTCCGCGCCCTCGCCGCCCACCAGGCCGGCGAGGACCTCGACGTGCCGCACCGACAGCGACTTGCCGGTGGGGTTCATCACGTGCACGTCCGTCACCAGGCCCCAGGCCGCACCCAGGGCGGAGGCGTGGAAGTGCGACTTCGCACCGACCTTCGTCGCCAGGGCAATGACGGCGGCGCCGACCTTGGCTTTCTCGATACCGGTGGCGCGGCTGGTCTCGCCGTGCAGAGCGCCGCGGGCCACCTGTTGCAGGAGGAGGACGTCGGCGTCGGACAGATCGGGCTTGACGGGAACGGGCGCGGGCATGGGGGACCTCCAAAAGGAGCGGGGTTGTGACGGGGGTGGGGTGGGGGCTACCGGGTGGGCTGCGGCCGGTGGAGAGCGGCCAGCAGCGAGGGCCCGATTCGCCGGGCGGCCTGGGAGCCGATGGTCAGGACCAGGTCGCCCTGCTGCACGAGGGAGGCAACCAGGGCCTCGGGGCCCTGCCGGTGCAGGTCGGACTCGAAGCGGATCACCGTGCCGGTGGAACTGGCGTTGAGGATGGATTCGCCGCCGTCGGCGTGGTTCTGACCACGGGGGAACGTCGAGTGGACGGGAAGCAGTACGGTCCGGTCGGCAGTGCCCAAGGCTTCGGCGATCAGACTGGCGAGGGCGTTCGACCGCAGGTGCCCAGAGGGCTCGTAGACGGCCACCACCGCGCCCTCTGTGAGCATCCGGGCGCCCTGGAGGTCGGCAGCGATCTCCTTCGGGTGCACAGCCCTGGACTCGACGACGTCGGTGCCACCGGCCGAGCCGAGCCGGGTCAGCGACCGTTCGACGCCCGCGAACGCGCCGAGCCCGTCGACGAGTTCACGGCCGGGAACACCGAGGGCCCAGCCCGCGGCCCACGCGGCGGCCACGGCCATGGCGTTGTTCGTCCCGGCGACCGGCGCGGTGAACGTGTGGCGTTCGCCGTCGGCCTTGACGGTGACGCGGTGGTCCTCTCCGGTCCAGAACGTCCCTAGGACCTGGACGTCCATGTCGGTGCCGCGGCCGACGGTCACCACCCTCGGACCCGGCCGGTGCCTGCGCAGCCGGTCCACGACCTCCTGGCAGCCGGGCTGGGCGACCCACACCACCACCGTGTCGCTCCGCCGGGCGAGGGCCTCCATCTGGTCCAGCGCTTCCTGCTGGTTCCAGAACGCCGGCGGTGCCGCATCCACGGCGGTGAACAGCGTCACCGTGGGGCTCAGCCCTTCGCCGAGCGTGCGGAAGCGCCAACCGGGCGGCGAGGTCTCGTGGCTGGAGCCGTCCGGACAGAGGTCCACCACCAGGACCTCTCCGCCGCCGTCATAGCCGGCGGAGTCCCCCATCGGGGCTTCGGCGAGGATCCACCCGGGATCGCGGCTGACGAGTGCGCAGGTGAGCGCGGCGGCAGCCATGGTGGTCGAATGGCTGCCGGCGACGGCGACCGTGACCGGTGCCGTGCCGGCCAGCAGCTCGACGGCCCGCGCGTAGCCCATCATGGGCAGGCCGTAGCCTGCGATGTGGCTGGTGAGGTCGTGGGTCACGGTGTTGTCGCCGCCCCAGATCAGCGAGGCTATACCGGGGGCGACCGTTCGGAGTGCGGCCCCGCGACGCTCAAGCCGCTCGACCAGCTCGGGACGAAGGCTCGCCTGCACGGGGGAGATCGTGACCCGGGCGTGGCGTCGGGTGAGGTAGGAGGCCAGTCCGGCCATGCCGGGGCTGAGCGGGTCGGGGATGTGCACGGCGCCGAGGACATCGGGCAGCGGCAACGGGCGCCGCGGGCGGGTCGGGGCCTTGGTCGAGATCGGGTTCACGCCGCAGCCCCCACGGCGACGGTGCTGTCCGCCAGTTCGACGAGCCGGGCGGCGATGTCGCCCAGCTGGGCGTTCTTCCCGCACACCGCGGCGAGCATCGAGCCGTCGTTGGCGCCGACGAGAATCAGCGTGCGGCCGGACCGGTCCTCGATCACGCTGTGGCCCCAGAGGCCCCGTTCGGTGGTGCTACGGCCGATGATCTCGGTGCTGCGGTTGCTCACGGCGTGCAGCGCCGCCATCACGGCCGACCAGCGGTCGGCGTCGTCCTCGCTGACCCCGGGCGAGCTGCCGAGGACCAGCCCTTCGGGGCTGACGTGGATGGCGGCGAGGGCGCCGGCGGTGCCGGTGACCAAGTCCTTCAGGAACTGCGGATGGCGCAACATGTGAGCCTCCTTAGCCAGAACGAACGCGGGGGAGGAGGGGTCGAAGCGCGAGAGGATCGGCTGGGACCCGAGGGGATCGCCTGGGTGGCGTCTCCAACACGTTCAGAGTGGCCAAGAGGGTGGTGTGAGCGGGAGGGGGGCGATGGGGACAACCCCGGGATGGCGAAGTTGTCCCCATCAACGGAGCCGGGAAGCCTCGAAGACCTATCCGAGCAGCGGCTGGTGAGGTGTAGCTTCACCCGCGCCGACGAAACGGCCGACCGTGGCATGGCCGGAACCCGTTCCGGACGGCGACGAGGTCAGATGACGGTCCAGCCCCACGGCCGGGCGCCTTCCCGGCCTTGGATACAGGCGAGGCGGTAGTGGGCCTGGGCGTGATGCCGCGCGGGGTCGGCCGCGGCGAGTTGGAGGGCGAAGCAGGTGACGCGCAGCTCGCGGATGTTGCGCAGGACCGGATAGCTCGGCCACTCCGTGACGTCGGCACCGTAGGCGGTGCAGATGGCGTGGTACTGCTTCGCCGTTACGCTGCCGAAGCTCGTGAAGCCGGCCGCCATCGTCGCGAGGTCGTATTCGCGCCGGCCCCTGGAGGAGCGCTCGAAGTCGAGCAGGTACGTGATGGTTGGGGTGACCGCGGTGTTGCCGCCCCAGGCGTCTCCGTGGACCACGCAGAGCGGCCGTCCGGCGGGGAGCTCGTCCCATGCGGTCTGAAGGTCGGCCAGGTACCCCCGCAGCCAGTGCCGCTGGTGCTCGTCGAGGGTGACGGCTTCGTCGATCCGTTCGGCGAGCCGGACGAGCGGATCGAGGAGGCCGAGGTCGATGTGCCCGGGCACCGGCAGCTCGTGCAACCGGCGGAGGAGGGGCGCCATGTCGGCGCCTGTGCCAGGTCGGTGGGGCGGCAGTTCGTGCCAGAAGGTGACAGGCCGGTTGCCAACGAGGGCCGGAGCGGAGAACATCTCCAGCGGACGGACGACCGGCAGGCCGCACTCGTGGAGCCAGCGGGCTATCGCGATCTCCTGCACCGCCGCGGACCACTGGCCGGGTCGGGCGACGCGGGCCACCACACCGTCAGGGAGACGCCACAGGGCGTTCTCACCCAGTCTGATCAGCTCGGCACCGTCGGCGGACAGACCGGCGTCGGCACATGCGCTGAGCAGGACGGCGTGGGAGTCGCTGGCAGTGGTCACTCACCTACCGTAGCGGCGATCTGGATGCGCAGGCCTTCGAGCCTGGCGTGCTGTTCGTACCGACGTGCAAGCTTCGCCAGCTCCTGGAGGTCCCGCACAGCTCGGTGCGAACGGAGCTGTGCGACCTCGGCCACGGCCCGCTCGGCCTCCGGAAGCGCGGCGTCGGGGTTCCCCATGATCAGCAGCAGCCCGGCGAGCTTGGTGCGGCTGAACGTCCTGGACCGGGCGAACGGTTGGGCGTGCCCGTCGACGGCGGTCCTGAGCCGGCCGAGCGCATCGTCGACGGCGTGGCCCGCGAGCGCGAGGTCGTAGACGGCGTGACCGGTGTCGCCGTGGTGCTGGGCTTCGTCGTAGTAGGTCATCCAGCGCGACTCCTCGGCGGCCTGGAGCTGGGCGTACGCTTCGTCGGACCGTCCGATGGCCGTCAGCGCCGCCTGGCGGTTGCCCAACCTGGCGTGCCCTCGCGCCGCGGCGTTGTGCAGCATGGCGCGCTCGGCCGGGGAGAGCCGGTCGGACCGAACGAGGCCCAACTCGGCCAGGGTCACGCCGTCGTCGTAGTCCTCGCACCAAGTGGCGAGTCGGGAGCGCAGGTTGTACGAGACCGCACGTGCCGACCAATCGCCCGCCTCCTCCGCGAGGTCGGTCGCCCATCGAAGACGCCGACTGGCCTCGGCGAACTCACCGGCGTCGAGCAGGACGGCGCCGGCGGCCGAGGCGAGACGGCTCGCCGCGGTGAGCAACTCCGGGCGCAAGGTGCTGCTGCACGGCGCCGAGGTGAGAGCCTCCGCCCACCGGAGCTGCGCGACGGCCGTCTCCCGTACGAGCCCGCCTCCACCGTGCAGGTTGTCCCAGCTGCGCAGGACCGCAGCCGCGGATCGTACGTGGGCCACATCCCCCAGGCGCACCGTCGTTCCTGGTTCAGGGCTGATGGGGATCGTCGGGGCCACGACGGGGGTGGAAGGGTACAAGGGGGCGGTTGCGGGGTGCGGGTCTGGTGTCTCCGTCGTTGTGACGACGGCGTCGTCCCCGCTACGGAGGCCCACCCGCATGTACACCAGCACCAGGCTGCGCGTGAGCGCTCCGCCGGTGTCCAGGGCGACGTCGAGCGCTTCGGTGTGATGCTGCACGCACCTGCGCTCACCGCGTTCCATCTTGCCGATCAGATCGCCGCTGAGGTGTGCCCGTTCGCCGAGCTCGTCCTGCCCGTACCCCCTCAGCGTGCGCCACTGCCGGATCTCGTTGCCCAGCCATTCCTCGGGCGAACGCTCCGGGTACAGCGTGGTGGGTCGTGCCGCCATATCGGCCCCCTCGACCCGGGATGGGGACAAGCGCGTTGTCCCCATCCCGGGGAAGTTCTCTTTCCTGGACTGGGAACCAGCGGTTCCACGCATCTGCCGCGATGGATCCGGCGTCTTCGTCAGCGCCGCACGGCCTGGTGCTCGGCCTCGTCGATGTCCGGCTCGAACTCGCCGTCCTGGCATCCTCGAACGAAGGCGATCCACTCCGCCGAGGTGAAGAAGAGGACCTTCCCCGTGGCCGAGTGCCGAAGCGCGGTGGCGCCGCCTGTAAGGTACGCGACCTCCAGGCGGTTCGTGGGATCGCTGCCCGGAGCCGCCAGCCACCGGGCCGCGCGGAGGTCGAGCGTGTAGAGGCCGGCCTTGGCGACCGGCACGTCCGTCGTCACGCGTCGACCAGGGCGTCGGCTGCGAGGGCGTGAATGAACGAACGCACCTGATCGGCATCGGACCGGAGCGCCGGGATCTCCGGGTTCTTCGAGTCGCGGATGGCGATGGCCGGCAATCCCGGCACGGCCGCCATCTCGACGCAGTTGCCGTTGTTCGCGGTGTAACTGCTCTTGTGCCAGAGCACGTTGTCGAGCGGTACGGCGTAGAGGCGATTCTTTTCGATCATGATGCGGTCAGTCTTCT
Source organism: Kitasatospora sp. NPDC048298 (assembly GCF_043201465.1). Taxonomy (NCBI): domain Bacteria; kingdom Bacillati; phylum Actinomycetota; class Actinomycetes; order Kitasatosporales; family Streptomycetaceae; genus Kitasatospora; species Kitasatospora sp. NPDC048298. The sequence goes on along the minus strand of NZ_JBICYZ010000057.1, from coordinate 36,642 downwards.
CTCGGTCTGCTCGATGAGCGCCAGCGAATCCTGGGGGCCGAGGGCGGCGCGCAGGAGGTAGGAGTGGAGGCGGGCAAGACGCCGAAGTCCGAGCGCGTCGTCAACGACGATCGTCCCCGTGACAGCCTCGGCGAAGGCTGTGTCCGGTGAGTCCTGGCCGCTGCCCTGGAACAGGGTGAACGCTCCGGTCAACGCGCCTTCGGCTCCTCGGTCGAACGGGACGACTCGAAGGTCCACGGTCTCCAGACGGCAGACGTTCTGGAGATGACGGAGCTGCGCCGCCTGGACCGCCGGCCCTCCCACTTCGAACTCCAACGCCGCCTGGGTGATGACGGCCGTCAGGCGAAGGGGGACTTCGTCGCGCAGACGACGCTGCCTCATGTACTTCACCTCGACCAGGCTGTCGACCTGGTCCGGGCCGAGCGCCGCGAAGCCGACCTCGGTGACGGCGCGGGCGTAGGCCTCGGTCTGCAGCAGGGCGGGTATGTACGCGATCTGGTACTCGGCCGCGGAGGCGGCCTCGTGTTCGTAGGAGATGAACTCCGTGTACCTGCTGCTGAGGACGTCCGCGTAGGCGTCCCACCACATGGCCGTGCGCGCCCGCCCTCGACGGAAGAGTGCTTCCAGGTGCGCCCGGTCCGGCTCGGGGACATCGAAGAGGTCCATGAGGGCCTCGAAGTCGGCCGGGGTGGCGCTGCGCTTGCCGGTCTCAACCCGCGTGATCTTAGAAGTGCTGCACCCGATCCGGCTGCCGACCTCTTCGGCCGTCCAGCCGGCGGCTTCGCGTCGACGCCGCAGGTCGGCACCGAACTTGCTGCGTGCGGCGAGGGGTTGTTGTGGGACGGCTGGCACCATCGATCCCTCCGCGAAGCCGTGATCCAAGGGACTCTGTCGTTACGTCAGCTTAGCGGGAGCCCATGCACCGCACATGCTTGGCAAGAGAATTGGCATTTTGCCAGTCACGTGCTTGACGGCGTGAGGGGAAGGCGGGACCCTGATGGCGGTGACACACCGCAGCGAATTGGATGCGGATTGCCACCTCTCATTCGCTTGTGCCCCAGCGACCTCGTGACGTCTTGCCGAGGTCTGCGCCAGGGTCTTCACCCTATTCGCCCCAGGGCGACCAGCTGGTGGACACGACCCGCTCTCGGCCTGGTGTGCCCCGCCGCCACACGTCTCGGTCGGCGCGCACCTTCATGGTCCGTTCTGTAGGGCCAAGCGCAGGCCATGGCCGCGGCGGCAACGCCGGGGCACCCGATTGGAAGGGATGACGTGTGGACCAGAAGACACGGACGGATTCGTCCGGCGGGGGCAGCACGGCGGAGGACACGATGGTGGCGCAGATCGTGAAGGCCGCAGGCCGTACAGGCCGGGCACCGCTGCTGATCCTCGGCGCCTTCGAACGCGTGGGCTCGAACTGGGTCAGCGATCAGCTTCGAGCCTCGATGCAGCAGCACAACGAGCCCTTCCGGCAACAGCTCGGTGTGGAGCACCCCCTGTCGGCCCTGAACCCGCGGCCCGACTCCGAGCTGACCGCACTCAACCGGCACCACCTGGCCTGTGCACTCCACGACCTCCACGGCTCGGAGCGGCACGCCGTCAAGGAGACCAATCTGTTCTTCGCGTCCAGGTCGGTCACCGGGCTGCTGCCGGAGTCCCCGGTCCTGGTCCTCACCCGCGCACCGCTCGGCATCGCGTCCTCGTTCGAGCGCGGCGGCTTGTGGCAGCGCTGGGCGTACGCGGAGCGCTACCTCGGCCTGGCCCGCACCGCCAGGACGCCGCGATGGCGGGACTGGTCGCCGCTGCTGCCCCTGGACGATCCGCAGCCGCCGGTGGCGCTCGCCCGGATGATCGCCGTCAACGCCCTGCTGCTCGCCGAGGCGTTGCGCGCGGACCTCGCCGGATGTGGCCGTCCCCTTGCCCACCTGCCGTACGAGCGGCACGTCTCCGCGCCCGAGGACGTACGTTCTGGGCTCGCCCGATTCCTGGGCGTCCCCGTGGCCGCGCCGTCCGGTATGCCGAAGCGCGGGGACGGTGGGGACTTCGACACCAGTCGACCGAAGAGCGAGCTGGTTGCCGAACTACCGGCGAGCAGCGCCGCGTTGGTCCATCACCACGTCGCCACCAGCCTGGCCCGCGCCACCGCGATCGTGGACGCGGCGACCGTGAAGACCGCGAGCCACTGGCTGGCGGGAGACGACGAGTACGAGCTGCGTGAGCCTTACGAACGTACCCGGCGGCGTGTGGCGGTGCCGATGCAGGCGGGCTCGCGGCTGCCGAGCGTGGGCTACCGTCGAAGCGGGCTGAGCCCGGTGACGTGGCGCAATCTGCTGATCTCGAACCTGGAGATGGCCGCCACCGCCGAGGAATCCACACCCTGTGGATTCCCGCCGGGAGGGCAGGAACTGGACGCGGCGGCCGAGGCGTTGCCCGCGCCGACGACCGCGACCGGCAGGGCCAACACCAGCGGACCGCAGGCGACGACGCCGACGAGCACGCCGACCGTCTTCTTCACGACGGCCCCCGGTCACCGGGCAGCGGCCGACCGGGCAGGGGAAGAGAATGAGGGCACAGGTGTGCCAGGGCATGCTGCATCGCAGCGGCTCCTCGGGGATGCGTAGGAGAACGCGGTGCCGGCCTCTCGTGCGAAGAAGTCGCCGGCACCGCGCCGGTGGTGAAACCGCCCTTGTTCAGGGCGGGCCCGGGTCACGGGAGTTGGTAGCTCCAGGACGCCAGTCTCGGGTCACGCGCGGCAGCCGGCCGCGCTCGTAATCTCAGCCGGAACACGACGGCGCTCCTCGGGATTCAGGGGGGAAGGGGATGCCGCCCGCACGTGGTCACGCCTGCACTGGGCAGCACGGATCAACACGTGCCGGGCCAGGGCCGTTTGGCCTGCTGCCCGGTCGGCATGGCGAGACAGTAGACGCGAAAGTCGGCCGCACCAAACGACCCCTCGGCCGAGCCCTGCATCCCGTCGTGCTCGTTAGGCACGGCCGCCGATCGCGGCTACCTTCCCCGGCATCCCCGCTCCCGGCGGCTGCCGCTGGGCGCCGCCTGGAGCGGGCCCAAGCACCATGCGGAAGGAAGACCCGTGAGCTACCAGCTGTACCGAGGCGACGCCCTCACCGTGATGAAGACCCTCCCGGACGAGTCCGTCAACGCCGTCATCACCGACCCGCCGTACAGCAGGGACGGGCGCACCAGCCGCGACGTCCGCGGCAAGCTCACCAGCAGCAGCGGCGTCTACGACTTCAAGACCTTCCCTGAAGAGAACCGCGACCACCTTGCCTGGCTCACCGAACTTCTCGCCGAGGCATACCGGGCAAGCACCGAGCACTCGGTCGCGATGATCTTCTCCGACTGGCGGCAGAAGCCCGACATCAGCGAAGCGCTCCGGATGGCCGGCTGGACCTGGCAAGGCACCATCCCCTGGATCAAGCCTGCCAGCCAGCCCTGCAAGGGCGGCTTCGAGCAGTCCGCCGACTTCATCATCTGGGGGGTCAAGGGTTCCCTCGACAACAACCGTGACCTCTACCTGCCCGGTCACTTCACCGCCACCGAGCCCGGCGAGGACCACACCACCCAGAAGCCGCTGGAGATCATGCAGCAGCTCGTCCAGATCTGCCTCGAAGGTGGCACCGTCCTCGACCCCTTCACCGGTACCGGCTCCACCGGCATCGCTGCCCTGCGCGAGGGCCGGCGCTTCCTCGGCATCGAACTCAACCCCCACGACGCCGACATCGCCGAACAACGACTGCACGCGGAGCTGACGCAGGACGACTTCGTCCTCGCGGGACCGGAGGCGTGAGCATGGGAGCCGTCACCAGGGCGAGCGACCGAAGACGTGAAAGGGCGGCCGGAGTACCCGGCTCCAGCCGCCCTTCCTCGTCCTTCACGACTCCTCGACCGCCCGCCCGATCAACGGCACCGCCTTCTTCACGTCCGCCGACGAGACGATCCGCGCCTCAGGCCGTGTTCCCAGGTGCCCGATGCTGCAGACGTCGCGCGTGAAGCCCTCCTCTCGCGAAGGGGCCATAGCACCAAGGATCGTTGACTGGTGTGCGGTAGCGTGCTGCCCATGCACACCTCCACGGACGTGCATGGGCTGAGGCCCCGGCCATTAGCGCTGGCCGGGGCCTCAGCTACGACACTGGGGCCTCCTCTCCATCCTGAGGCAGCTACTTGAGTGCTGCGGTGATCACCCCCGCCACAGCTGCCAGTGCCGCGATGACACTGGCGTTGCGCCGAAGCCACTGTCCGAACCTGTTGCGTCCCATCGTGCGCTCCTCGTAGTTCACGAGACTCGGGGGTAGTTGGCCCCGAGCCGGACTTATGTGCTGGGAGCCGAGGGGCCGCTTTGGGGCGACACAGGAGAAAGTACAGGACCGTGCGATGACGCGTTGGATGACGGGCTCTCTGCCTGATCCATCTTCGTGACATGGAGATGGGTTGAACACATCGGAGGCGGATGGCTGGAAAGGTACTGATCGGCTGGCGAGGCTCGCAGGTGGATAGTCCGCAGGCGCATTCCGCCCTGCTGGAAATTAGCTCGAACTGGTGACGATCGGAAGACTTGAGAACGTTCATCAGTTCGTGACGACTATAGTCGGGTATCTCCGAGGGGCGACCGAAAAGGGCGCGCCATCGGCACCATTGAAGGGTGACCTGGAGGGGTGTAGACCAGGCCCCGATGTGGTTCCCCTCCGCGCCAGTTAATGGCAGCGGCACTGTTGAGTCGTTCGGTGTCGCAGTGCAGGTGCGAACTGCCCGTGCACTGCGGCACCGACGGCGAGATGCGAAATTCCGAGCTGGGAACGTGGAGCTCGGGGGTTGTCCGCCGCGAACGCGAGGGATTACGTCGGCAGCAACAACCAGGGTGCTTCGCCGTACCCGGTGAGCTCCCCTTCGTAGCGATCCAAGCCAGTTGGTTGCAGTCCTGTCGATGGGCGTGCGCATCCGAGGGCGGCATGCCTGGTACTGGCCGCCAGGGAGGCTGAAGAAGGTCCTCGGCAAGGTTTACCCAAAGGCATCTCTGAATCGAGCAAGTGGCGGATTATGTCGCCAGCCCACCTCTCTGGATAGAAATTGACAAATATTCACTCGAACGAGTGATGACTGTCGGTGGGGGCTGCTTCGATGCGACCTATCCGAGAGGTTTCTCACCGAGGAGGGTTTCATGGAGGCGTTGTACGAGCGGCTGGCCGAGGCGGCGAGCGGGCTGTCGGCGGACGGTGCGATCAGGGTCACGGCCCGGTACGAGCCGGTGGCCGGCGTGGGGGCGCCGGTGGCGCCGCCGACCGTGAAGGTCAAGCAGACGGTCAAGGACCCGGCGACGGGGAAGGAGAAGGAGGTCGACGGTCCGGGCCAGTTGTTCGAGGACCGGTGGGTCGGCGGGAAAACGGTCCAGGTGGTGCTGCTGGATCAGCGGCAGTCGCAGGCGAACCGCTGTGAGACGGCCCTGTTGGAGGCCGTCGACCTGGGGGACGCGGTGGTGCCACATCTGGCGCTGCACGTGACCGCGGAGGGCCGGGTGCTTCGGATGACGAACCTGGACGCGCCGCACCGTTCCCGCGATGCCTACTTCCGGGACGCGCTGGACGAGGCCGGGGTGAAGTTCGACGACACGGACGCGGGCCGGGCGCTTCGCGATGCTGGGACCGGGGATGTGCGGGCCTTCCTGGAGTCGGCGCCGTCGGACCTGGTGTACGGGTTGTGGGATTCGCACCGCAAGCGCCGTGTGCAGTTGAAGGTGCCGCGCACCTACACCTCGGAGCTGGTGGGCCTGGACCCGCTGGCCGGGAAGCGGGCGGCGGGGCGGTTCGACAAGTGGAACTTCCCCGGCGACCAGGTGGAGCTGACCGCCGACGGCTGGAGGCCGGTGGAGGGCACGGGGAAGAAGGGCAAGGGGAAGACGCTCAAGGCGTCGGCGGTCGGGCACGGGATGATCCCGCCGGTCGAGGGCATGGGCGGGGTGACGGTGCGGGCGATCGAGCGGAACGCGACGCTGGCCATGGCGGGCCTGAGGGCGCTGCGCTTCGGTGACGCGCCGAAGGAGTACGTGCGGGCGGGAAGGGCCTTGCTGGGGGCGCTGGCGCTGCTGGGGGACCGGCTGGCGTTCGCGGCGCCGGCGGTGCGGCTGCGGTCGGGCTGCGACCTGCTGCTGGTGTCGGAGCGGATCGAGTGGGTCGGCCGCGGGCGTGAGGGCGTGGCGGTGACGGAGCCGCTGGAGCTGGACACGGCCGCTGAGGCGCTGGAGCTGTTCGAGTTCGCGCGCTCGCGGGCGGAGGAGGCGGGCCTGGTGTGGTCGAAGGAGCCGGTGCGGCTGCGGCCGAACACGCAGGTGCAGCAGGCGATCGAGCGCTCCTTCCGCCTGGAGGGTATCGGCGAGGCGGAAGGCGAGTAGAGCGTCATGCCCTTCCACATCTCGGTGGAGCTGCTGGAGCCGCTCTACCAGGCAACCGCCATGGACGGTGAGCGCGCGGAGTGGCCGCCCCACCCGGCCCGCCTGTTCTGCGCGCTGGTCGCGCACGCCGACCTCGACGATGCCGCGCACCGGATGGCGCTGACCTGGCTGGAGGCGCAGGAGCCGCCCGTGGTCACGGTGCCGGCCAGGCCGATGGAGGCGGAGCACCCGCGTGCGGCGTGGGTGGTGACCAACATCGTGGACCCGGGGAAGGTGACCCACGGCCTGCTGCCGGGACGCACCGCCGGCGGCGTCCCCCGGGCGTGGGCGCAGAAGACGCTGTCCGGTACGCGGATGGTGTTCAGCTGGGCCGCCGAACCCGGGGAGGAACTCGCCCCGGTGCTGAAGGGACTCGCCTTGCGGGTGCCGTACTTCGGGCGCTCGACCGGCGCCGGGCTGCTGGATGCCTGGTGCGGCCCCGACGAATCCGGCGACGAGGATGGGTGGCGGCGGCGCTGGAGGCCTGCCGCCGGCGGGGAGTACCCGAAGGGCTCGCGGCCGATCCGGGTCCCCTACCGCGGCTATCTGGCCTGGCTGGAGGAGGCGTTCGAGGAGCAGCGGCCGTCCTGGAGCCAGTCGGTCACCCACCACTACCTCGACCCCGACTACACCGACTCGTCCGAAACGTCGGTCGTGGAGGGGCCGTTCGGTGACCTGCTGACGTTCTCGTTCGCCCCTGGCGTGGCGCTGAACCCGCGGTGGACGCTGGAGCTGACCGGCCGGCTGCGGGGCGCGGTGATGAGCACCCTGGAGGCGATGGGCCACGACGTCGAGGCGATGACCACGGTCCACGGCCACAAGAACAGCCCGGACGACCCAAGGCCGGCGGCCTACCTTGCGCTGCCGTTCGCCGGCCACCGCCACGCCGACGGGATGCTGCGCGGCCTGGGTATCGCCCTGCCCCGCGAGATGCCGACGCAGGACCGCAAGGCGCTGCTCGCCGCACTCCTTCGCCATGACGGGGGCTTGCGCCGAATCTGGTTGGCGGACGGGGAGCCACTGGACCTGGTGCGGGTCAGCCCAGCCGACCAGGACTCGTGGCCGCTGACCGTTCAGCCGTGGGCCTGGCAGGGGCCGTCGGCGGTGTGGACCACGGTGCTGCCGATGGTCCTCGACCGCTTCCCCAAGAAGAACGAGGAAGCCGCGTGGGCGGACTCGGTCGCGGCCAGCTGCATCGCGGCCGGGCTGCCCGAACCCGCGCGGATGCGGGTGAGCCCGCGCGCTGGCCTCGCCCCCGGCGTGCGAGACACGGACGGGTTCCCGGTGCGCCGCAAGGACGGGGAGCGGCCGCTACCGAGCTGCCACGTGCGCCTGACCTTCCCGGTCCCGGTCACGGGGCCGGTGGTGCTGGGCAGCAAGAAGAACTTCGGCCTGGGCCTGTGCCGCCCGGAGCCCGACTTCCAGGAGGACGACCAGTGACGGGCACCGAACGGCTGCCGGCGATCGATGCGGCCGAGTTCCCGGCGTTCTTCCGGGAGGTCCACCACCACGCCCACTGCCCCGACGGCGCCACGACCGCGACCTGCGCCGGCTGCGAGGGCTGGGAGCCGTTCCCATGGCAGAACGCCTACCTGGCCGCTGTGGCAGCCGGCGCGCACTGGCCCGACCTCGACGTTCCCACCGCGCTGGGGAAGACGACGTTCGTCGACATCTGGCTCTTCCTCCTCGCCCGGCAGCACAGCTCCCACCAGCGCCAGGAACTGGGCCGCGAGCAGCGGACAGTGCCGCTGCGGCTGTTCTTCTGCGTCGACCGGCGCCTGGTGGTCGACCAGGCCCACCAGCACTCCGTCGAGCTGGCCGCGGCGCTCGCCGGGGCGCCGGCCGGTTCGGTGCGGGCGAAGGTCGCCGCCGTGCTGCGCGATCTCGGCGGCGGCGAGTTGCCGCTGGAGGTGGTGCGGATGCGCGGCGGCACCCGGTGGGAGTCGAACTGGGTGCGCAGCCCGGCTCAGCCGCTGGTGGTGACGTCGACGGTGGACCAGTACGGCAGCCGTCTGCTGTTCCGTGGCTACCACACCTCCGCGCAGCGGGCTCCGATCGACGCCGCCCTCACCGGGCACGACGCTCTGCTCGCCTTGGACGAGGCGCACTTGTCGAAGGCTCTGCTGGCGACCGCCGCCGACACCGTGCTCTACCAGCGGACGGCGGTGCGAGGGGAGTTGGCGGCGAGGGCGCTTCGGGTGGTGAGCCTGTCGGCGACCAGCGCCACCAGCGGCCGTCCCCGCCTGGGCATCAGTGACGACGACCATAAGCATCGGATCGCGGGGCCGCGGATCGCGGCCAAGCGCCACGTGACCCTGCTGGACGCCAGCAGTTGGTCGAAGAAGCCCGCGGAGGCGTTCGCCCTGGCCGCCGAGACCGGCCTGGACGCCGTCCTGCCCGTCCTGCGGCTGCCCGCGGTCGCGGTGATCGCCAACACCATCACGCACGCCCGCGCCGCCCACGAGGCGCTGGCCCGGCGCCCCGACGTGGACGTGCTGCTGCTGACCGGCCGCTGCCGGCCCGCGGAGCGCGACCTGCTCGTCACCGGCCCGCTGGCCGAACTCCTCGACGGTGTCAGCCGGGACCGCGAGCGCCCCCTGGTCGTGGTCAGTACCCAGACCCTCGAAGTGGGGATCGACTGCACGTTCGGGGCGATGGTCAGCGAATGCGGCGACTGGGCCTCCGTCCTGCAGCGCCTGGGACGCCTCGACCGCCGCGGCGAACTCGGCGCCGTGCCCGCGATCCTCGTCCGCACCCACAACCCCGAAGACCCGGACCGCATCCCCGTCTACGGTCAGGCCGCCGCGAACACCTGGCGGTGGCTCACCGGGAAGGCCTCCACCCATGACACCCAGGATGCCGCCGAGCTGACCCCCCGCCTCCTGGACGGCCTGGTCCTCAACCCCGCCTCCCTGCCGGGTCTGTTGGACGGCACCGACACCGCGCCGCTCACCCGCGCCGGCGAACACATCCCCCCGGTCGAGCAGGTGCGGCTGGGCGCCTTCGCCCGCACCAGCCCCATCCCCGTCCCCGACGAATCGCCCGCCCCCTTCCTCCACGGCCTCGACACCGGCCAGCCCGAAGTCCAACTCCTGTGGCGCGCCGACCTCCCCACCGGCACCACCGACCCCGAGACCCTCGCCGAACACATCCGCACCACCCCCGTCCACACCGCCGAAACCCTCTCCCTGCCCCTCGCCGCGGTGCGCCGCTTCCTCACCCAACCCCGCGCAACCCCCGACACCAGCGACCTCGAAGGCCCCGACGCCGACACCACCCCCGAACCCCGCAACCCACCCACCCGCCTGCGCACCATCGTCCTCCAACGCGAGACCGACGGAACCTGGACCACCCCGCGCGGTGTCGGGGACCTGAAGCCCGGCGCCACCCTCGTCCTGCCCACCGCCGCCGGCGGCCACGATGCCTATGGCTGGACCGCCGACCCCGACGCCCCCGTCCCCGACCTCGGCGACCACCCCACCGACAACACCCGCACCCCGCTACGCCTGGACCCGGCCGTCCTGGCCAGTACCACCGGCGCCGACCCCGAGCAGTTCACCCCGATCATCAAGCAGGCCCTCACCGACCTCACCGCAGACCCCGACGACCCGGACGCCTTGAGCACGACCGACGCGGTCCGCGCCGCGATCACCCGGCTGCTCGCCGCCCTGCCCACCAACACCCCACCCGACAGCGCCGCCCGGCACACCCCGGCGCTGCGCCGGCGGCTGGAGGACTTGCTGGAGGTCGCCGAGTGGCGCACTGGACGGTCGGCCGCGGCCGGGGTGGTGCTGCTCGACCACGGTGGTCCGGGCCGGATCGTCCTCGTCCCGCCCCGGGTCGCCGACGCCGGCCGCTACCGGGTCGCCGTGGACGACGAGGACCCGGACAGCAGCAGCCTCACCCGCGCCGTCACCCTCAAACGCCACCATGAGGCCGTCGGCGAACGCGCCCGCGTCTTCGCCGAGGCCGTCGGGCTGCCCGAGGACCTGGTCGAAGCCGTCGTGCTGGCGGCCCGGGCGCACGACTGCGGCAAGGACCACCCGCGGTTCCAGTGCATGCTCTGCTCCGGTGACCGCCTGCTCGCCGAGTCCCTGCCCGAAACCCTCGCCAAGTCCGGAATGGACCCCGCCGACCGCGCGGCCCGCCGACGCGCCGCCCGCCTGGCCAACTGGTCCAAGGACCTGCGCCACGAAGCCCTCAGCGCCGCCGCCGTCCACACCTGGCTCGCCACCGACCCCGCCACCGCCCGAGGCCTCGACCACGACCTCGTCACCCACCTCGTCGCCGCCCACCACGGCTACGCCCGCCCGATGCTGCCCGCCTTCGCCGACCCCGAGCCGGTCCTCGTCGAGTGCACCATGCCCGACACCGCCACCGTCACCGTCTCCAGCACGGTGATCGGCACCGACTGGATGGGCCCACGCCGCTTCCGCGCCCTCAACCGGCGCTACGGCTTCTGGGGCCTGGCCCTCCTCGAAACGGTCCTGCGCCTCGCCGACATCGCCTGCTCCGAAGAAGGCAGCTGACCATGCACCAGCTCGAACTCCCCGCCCTGCGCTCCGACGACCCGCTCGGCTTCCTCGCCGCCCTCGGCATCCTCGAACTCACCACCGCCACCCTGCCCACCGAGCCGCACCTCCACTGGAAGGGCCCCGCCGGCGCAGCCGTCCTCACCACCGACCAGCCCCTCACCCTCGACACCCTCACCGAGCTCCTCACCAGCCACCTCCCGCCCAAGCCCGCCAAGACGGCCCCCACAACCGGGAACCCCGCAGACGCCGCCGAGACGGAGGACAGCGAGGCCGAGGACGCCGACACAGCCGACACGGAGGGGGAAGTCTGGGACTCCTTCCCGCACGTCCCCGGACTCCTGACCCGACCACGCGAGAACACCACCGCCCCCAACGAAGCCCTGCGCATGCGCGTCGACACCGCGCACCAGACGCTGCGCGAACTCGCCCGCTCCGAACGCGAGACGGGCGACCACCAGGCCCGCTGGTTCGCGTCCCTGACCAACGTCATGTGCTTCGAAGACACCAAACCCAAGACCGGCAAGAACGACCCGGAACCCGAGGAAGAACCGGGCTCCGCCACGGTGCGGCGCACCCCCGTCACCCCGCTGATCGCCGCCGCCGGCCAGATGACCATCACCGGCCTGATGCAGAAAGCCGTCCTCGGCTGCCACAAGGACCCACGGCAGATCCGCTCGGCCCTGGACGGCTGGCGCCGCATCCCCGACTACGCCTCCGCCAACTTCGACCACCGCTCCCTCGGCGACGCCCACACCAACTCCGAAGGCAAGCCCTACCAACGCGGAGCCCCCGGCCCCACCTGGCTCGCCCTCCACGCCCTCGCCACCTTCCGCCTCACCGCCACCGGCCGCACCCAAGCCGCCACCAGCTGGGACACCACCGACAACCGCGGCGCCCTACGCTGGCCCGTCTGGACACCCCCACTCACCACCACCGACGTGACCGTCCTCCTGGAACACCCCGCCGTCCGCGCCACCGAACCCGGCACCAACCGCAACGCCGGCATGCTGACCAACCTCGGCGTCACCGCCCTCTACACCGCACCCCGAACCGGCCTCAAACAATCCAACGGCCCCCTCGCCGCCAGCCGCCACCTCTGGCCCTAAAACCCCACCGCCAACCACGCCCCAACGCCCGGTCCTTGACAACTCCATAGCGCCGACAAACAAAACGAGACCCGACCGACCACGACTTCGGAACCCCAAGCACACACGAAGACACCCCACCGCACCGAAGCAACAAGTCCGAATTGCCCCGAAGGACGCCCCCTCAGACACAGCAACTGACCCGCCGAACGAACGAACCAGCAGCTCAACTACCGTCGCTCCGCACCATCCCGGTGCGGCACCGTCGCAGCCAGTTGCCGGCGTCGGGGGTGTAGTAGCCGGTGAGGGTCGCTCCGCACCATCCCGGTGCGGCACCGTCGCAGCAAGCTGACGAAGAAGTTCAGCGTCCTGGAGGACAAGTCGCTCCGCACCGTTCCCGTGCGGCACCATCGCAGCGCGGGGTCCCCGGCCCAGGGATCCGGACGTCCTACGTCGCTTCGCACCATCCCGGTGCGGCACCATCGCAGGCACTCTGCGGCCGAGGCCTTCGAGAGGTCTGGCCGGCGTTGCTCCGCACCATCCCGGTGCGGCACCATCGCAGCCTGCTCGGGGAAACCGGCTTCGTCCCGCACCCGCCCGTCGCGCCGCACCATCCCGATGCGGCACCATCACAGCGGCGCGCACACGCCTGACGACGCCGAGCGCCTCCGCTGTCCCTCCGCGCCGGTGCGGCACCATCGGAGCATGGTCCGCCCACGCCTCATCCGAGATGTGCTAGCGCGGGTTCCTCCGCGCCGCTCCAGCGCGGCACCATCGCAGAGCGAATATGCCGCGTAGGGTGATGCCAGCCGTCTGGCGCCCCTCCGTACCCGCCTGGTGCGGCACCATCACAGCCAGGTCACGGTCGGCGCCGGCCCGACCTGGACCAACGTCCCTCGGCACCAGCCTGGTGCGGCACCATCGCAGCGACCTGCCGTGGATCGGTGGCCTCATCGACCAACTCGTCGCTCCGCACCATCCCAGTGCGGTACCATCACAGGTCCTTGGGCTTCATGTCTTTGACCGGGACGAAGGCTGGTTCCTCCGCACCTTCTTGGTGCGGCACCATCGGAGCCTGGCCACCTCGGGGCACACCGACCAGCCCGTCCTGGTTTCGGGCCCCACTGGTGCGGCACCACCCAGCTGGCCGGCTATCAGGCCGGGCGCGCCTCCGCACCACTTCGGTGCGGCACCATCGCAGCACGAGGGCAATCAGCATGGGCGACACGTTCGCCCCGGTCGCTCCGCACCATCCCGGTGCGGCATCATCGCAGCTTGTACTCGTGCGCTTCATCCATAAAGACGTAGTCGCATTCCTCCGCACTATCCGCGTGCGGCACCATCGCAGCCCGATACCGCCCTTGGTGACCTGCTTGATTGCCCGCGTCGCTTCGCACCGTCCCGGTACGGCACTATCGCAGCCATTCGTTGGCCGTGTAGACCTTGGTCGGGTCGACGTCGCTCCGTACCATCCCGGTGCGGCACCATCGCAGCGATCTGATCATCACGTCGCTGAAGACCGTGGCCCACTGGTCGCTCCGCACCATCCCGGTGCGGCACCATCGCAGCTTCTACGACATCCTCGTCCCGACAGCCCGGCACTGGTCGCTCCGCACCATCGCAGCGACGGCGTCGCGTACCTGCGCCTCCGCTCCGCCAGGTCGCTCCGCATCATCCCGTGCGGCACCATCGCAGCGATGCGGTCTCACTGTCGTCGGTGAGTGGCGAGTCGCATCGCTCCGCACCGTTCCGGTGCGGCACCATCGCAGCCGGTATGCCACCGCCCCCTCGACGTGGATGAATGAAGTCGCTCCGCACCACCCTGGTGCGGCACCGTCGCAGCGTCGCCGCCTCGGCACAGCCCGGCAAGGAGGACCTGTCACTCCGCACCATCCCGATGCGGCAGCATCGCAGCGTCGACGAGACCGCCCCGCAGATCACCCTGCTGGCCCGGTCTCTCCGTGCCGTCCCGGTGCGGCACCATCGCAGCACGTCCTGGTGCTCGTCGTCACCCGATACACTCCGGGGTCGCTCCGCACCATCCCGGTGCGGCACCGTCGCAGCCTCCCGCTGTCTGTCTGCGAGATCGACGCCGACCGGTCGCTCCGCCACCATCCGCGTCACTCTGTCCCGGCGCGCACCGTCGCAGCCACAGGTACAGCTTCGGCTTGACCGCGACCTCGATCGTCACTCCGCCCCCTCCCGGTGCGGCACCATCGCAGTGAGTCTGACCTCGCGACGCGCTGCACCAGCCATCCCTGTCGCTCCGCACCACCCCGGTGCGGCACCATCGCAGCGCAGACCATGCGTTCATGGGCTTGGACGCCGGCACATCCCTCCACCCCTTCCCGGTGTCATACCATCACCGCGTGAAGGTCCACCAGGGCGACTGCTCTCTCGGTCGTTGCTCCGCGCCCTCCCAGCACGGCGCCATCGCAGCAGGTCCGCGCAGGCCGCGCACGGGTCCGGGTCCTGGTCCTAGTCGCTCCGCACCACTCCGGTGCAGCACGAGCGCAGCACGCGGGCCGAGGTCCTGTCGGCCGTCGCTGACACCGTGTCTCCGCAACCGCACTGGTGCGGCACCATCGCAGCTACCCGGCCAGTACCAGCTCAATGGGAGATCCGACGGTCGCCATCCCGGTGCGGCACCATCGCTGCTCCAACTGCTCCAGTGCTCCGCGCACCGTCTCGTAGTCGCTAGTCGCTCCACACCGTCCGGGGTACGGCACCATCGAAGCAGGTAGCGGTAGCGGTCCTCGCTGTCGGCCTTCAGGGTCGCTCCACACCGTCCCGGTGCGGCATCGTCGCAGGCCCACCTTCGACCCCGTCCCCGCCCTGGTCGGGACCAGTCGCTCCACATCATCCTGGTGCGGCACCATCGCAACAGCACGCCCGTCAGCCGCCGCCGTTGCGCCACGTCGTCGCTCCGCACCATTCCAGTGCGGCACCATCGCAGCGCCGACGAGACTGGCATGCGCTGGGGTGAGTACACCGTCGCTCCGCACCATTCCGATGTGGCACCATCGAAGCAACAAGTGCCAGGCCGTTGCCTATGCCTACCTGGCCTCCCTCCGCGCCATCCCGGTGCGGCACCATTGCAGCGGGACGATGTAGGGGTGCAGCAACACTGCCAGGCCCGTCACTCCGCACCTACTCGGTGCGGCACCATCGCAGCGCCATGACCCGGTCCGAGTCCTGCTTGGCCTGGGTCGTCACTCCGCACCAGCCGGTCTGGCATCATCGCAGTCAGGTGACCCCCCGTCCGTTCGGGCGCGGGCGAGGCCGTCGCTCCCGCCATCTCAGTGTGGCACCATCGCAGCGTTCCCTCAGCGAGGTGCGACGTCAGGCCCTGGACGTCAACTCCGCACCATCCCGGTGCGGCAATCGCAGCGTCAAGAACCCCTCCTCCCACCGGCCCCAGGCCATCGTTTCCCCGCACCAACCGAGTGTGGCACCATCGAAGGACGGTGCCGGAGATCCGGGACGAGTCGGGGTTGATGGGTCGCTCGGCGCCACCCAGGTGCGGCACTATCAAAGCCCCATGTCTTCTCCGGGCCCGCCGAATAGCGCGGTGTCTCTCCGTGCCAGCCCGGTGCGGCACCATCGCAGCATCACCATGCCGCCCGCCCTCAAGGCGGTCCAGCGGGGTCTCTCCGCACCGTCCCGTTGCGGCACCATCGCAGCGCGTTGAGGAGGATCGATTCCAGCGGCGCGGTGCCGTAGTCGCTCCGCACCATCCCGGTGCAGCACCATCGAAGTAGCGGTGCAATCTTTCGCGGGGTGGCCAGTTGGCCGTCGCTCCGTACCATCCCGGTGCGGCTCCATCGCAGCTACGCGGCTGCCGGCGCGTTCACCGCCCCCTACTTCGTCGCTCCGCACTATCCCGGTGCGGCACTATCGCAGCTTGATCGACACGGCCCTGATGCATCACACCATGTGGGTCGCTCCGTACCGTCCCGGTGCGGCACCATCGCAGCTTGAACTCGTGGCTCTCGTCGATGAAGGCGTAGTCGAATCGCTCCGCACCATTCCGGTGCGCCACCAGCGCAGCAATGGCGTCGGCCTCGATGTCCGGGCCGCTCGCCTGATGCCTCCGCACCACTTCGGTGCGGCACCATCGCAGGCAGTCCTCACCGCAGACGGGCGCCGACCGTGCCAACGTTCTTCCTCACCGGCCCCATCGCAGATCGAAGAGCGCGGGCGTTAGCGGCCTCAATTCGGAGCGGCTTCGAACCACTTCGGTGCGTCTCCATCGCAGTGCCTTGGCCTGCTCGCGCTTGCCCGCGAAGATCAGGGCTGCTCCGCACTCTCCCGGCGCGGCACCATCGCAGCAAGGGCGACCTTGGCGGCCTCGTCACCGCCGGCCGCGAGCCGCTCTGCACCATCCCGGTGCGGCTCCATCGCAGGTGCTCTATCCACCCGAGGCAGCTGTGGCGCAACCAGCTTCGCTCCGCACCATCCCGGTGCGGCTCCATCGAAGCCTCGCCTGCTCGCTCCACGTGGTTGAGGCCCTCGCCCGCGTCTCCGCACCCGCCTGGCGCGGCACCGTCGCAGCATCGACCCTCACGGCGACTCGTGGTACCACGTCGCGACGCCTCCGCACCACTTCGGTGCGGCTCCATCCCAGCCAGTAGCCGCCGCGGCCCGGGCCGAGGGAGTGCAGCGTGCCTCCGCGCCACTTCAGTGCGGCACCATCGCAGTCAGACCGTAGCCTGCTTGACTGCGTCGCCGGGCTTCGGGCGCCTCCGCACCTCGCCGGGGCGGCGCCATCGCAGCGAAAAGCTCAAGACCGCGGTGAAGGGGCTGTTGGACGTCGCTCTGCACCATTCCGATGCGGCACCATCGCAGTTACCTGCGCATCAACGCCGTCAAGCAGGCCCAGGACTTCGCTCTGCACTATCCCGGGGCGGCATCATCACGGGATGGAGGTCACCGGGGCGACCGGAGGCCAGGTGGAAGTTGCTTCGCGCCACTTCGGTGCGGCACAACCGCAGCGTCCCCGCCAGCCTCGCTCTCGATATCGCGACCACGGGTGCCTCCGCACCACATCGGTGCGGCACCATCGCAGCGTGTATTTCACGGACACCACCGTTACCCTGCTGGGGTCGCTCCGCACCACCCCGGTGCGGCACCATCGCAGCTACAAGGGCCTGGCATCGAAGGTCCTTGCCGCGTACCTGTCGCTCCGCATCATCCCCGTGCAGCACCATTACGAGATCGGCGAGCACGACCTGCGGATGGGTATACCGAGTTCCACTCCTCTGTCCGCGGCTACCCACCAAGGGTGGCTGAGGGTCGTAGCGGAAGGGGAATCGGTGGGGACTTGTCGGGGACCACGCGTCGGTCACCATCGCCTCTGAGGTGCCTTTCGGTGAACGAACAGCGCGGGCTGTCTACCGGCTGACGTGCAGCGATGGTTATGGCCGGGCGACTGGGGGTCAAGCGGGTTCTGGGGCGCCAGTTGTGGGGTCTCCGGACGTGGTCGATGGTCCACGCCACCGCCCAACCCGCCTCGGCGATCGGTCCGGCAACAACGGCTCTATCCGCGCCCACTGCGCATTGGTCTACGACACACATCAACCAACGATCAGATGATCTACAGGAAGCGCCCGAGCCTGTGCCGTTGTCTCGGGGCTGGCGGCAGGTGTGGGGGTGCGGCGGAGGAAGGTCGTACCGTCGGGGCCGGCCGGTTCGAGTTCGATGGCGCGGCGTAGTTGTTCCATGCGTTGGGGCAGGGGGTGCCAGCCGGGTTCTGCGGCCATCTCGGCGTTGAGGCCGTGGATTGCACGGGCGTAGGCGCGGGCCAGGCCGCGGAAGTGCAGGGGCAGGCCGGGGCGGGGGTGGCCGCTGGGGGCGATGCTCACCCACAGGGCGTCGGTGGTCTCGTTGCCCGGGCCGACGGGTCGGGTGGTGTCGCGTGCGACGAGGTGGCCGCGGACGGTGAGCCAGTGGCGCATCGCGGCCCGGGTGGGCCCGGACAGGGCGACGGTCTCGGTGGCGGGCGTGGTGTGCGGGTTGCGGTGCTGGGGGAGGCGGGTGAGGCGGATCGTGCCGCGGCGCAGGTCGACGTCGTCCGTGCGCAGGGCGCAGAGTTCGCCGGCGCGGCAGCCGGTGTCCAGCACGGTGCCGATGATGGCGAGGATCCGGCTGCGGGAGTCGGACCGGCCGGGGCGGGCCGAGTGTTCCAGGTGACCGAGCAGGACGCTGCGCGGGCGGGCGGCCACCACGGGCCGGAGCTCGACCCGCGGCGTGTCGCGCTCCGGAAGGGTGACGGTGATTCCGGCCCGGGCGCCGAGGATGCGGAGGCAGTCCTCCCGGACGCGCATGGACGCGGGTGAGGCTTGGCCCGGTCGTGCGGCGGGCTTGCGCCGCAGCAGGCCCCGCTCGGCGGCGGCGAGGTATGCCGCGAGGGTGTCCGGCGCGAAGAGCAGGGCGAGCGAGCCGGCGGCCGTGGGCGCGATCGCGCCCCGCTCCAGGGCGGTGCGCAGTTCGCCGGCGACCCAGCGCAGTTGCTTCGCCCGGGAGGTGCCGGTCGGCGGTTCGCAGGCATGCTCGACGAGGGCGTCCAGCGCCTCGATCGAAGGTGCAGCTGTCGTCGGGGCGTCCGCCATGAGGTCACCCTAGCGCCGGGTCGGGGCGCCTCGGTCGGGTCTTGCCGGCGGAGGAGCTGGTGACGTTCCGTAGGGTCAGGGTCTAATAACTGGCTTGAAGCAAGATCGTCGGTGGGCGTGCGGCTGCATGGTGGCTGTCTTCTCCGACCCGCGCCACTCCGGTGGTGGCCGTCCTTCGGCAGCCGGCGAGGGGGACGTGCCAGGGCGTCCGCCGGTTCTCGCGACGGGACCCGACGATGACGTCCCGGACTCCGTGAATGCTCCGGTCAGTTCTGATGGACCGTCAGCAAAGTCAGCATTGGGTCAGCATTGGTCCTGTCAGACGCTGTCGTGGATGGTCGAACGGTGTCACGCGTCGAGTGCGGAGGCGAGTGTCGACTGGGGTGCTTCGGGGTGGGCGTACGGGGACTCCGGCTTGGGGGTACGGCGGACCCGGCCGCCGCACCCCCGATCGGCAAACGCCCAGGTCAGCGCACGTTTCCCCGGGGCTTGAGGGGGATTCCCGGGAGCTCGGGGGCGGGGAGGCGGTCGCCCGGGTAGCCCTGGACCTCGCCGAAGCGATCGGGGTTCGCGGAGCTCATCCATTCCTCGCGGGCTCGGGTAATGTCTTCGTGAGACCGCCCGATGAAGTTCCACCACATGACGATCTGCTCCTCGAACGGCGTGCCGCCGAGCAGGACCAGCCGGGCGTCGGTCCCCGCGGTGTTGGTGAGGGTGAGGGTGCGGCGGCCGGGGGCGACGTAGCCGAGGTCGGCGGGGCGCAGCGGGGTGTCGAGGAGGCGGATCTCGCCGGTGTCGACCAGCAGGCCGTGTTCGAAGGCGGGGTCGACGTCGAGGGTGACGGTGGCGTGCGGGCGCAGGGTCAGTTCGGCGCCGAGCAGCGGGGTGAAGGTGGGGACGGGGGAGGTGTCGCCGGCGAGGGTGCCGAGGAACACCCGGGCCTCGCCGCCGTCGAGGGCGGCCGGGGCGGGCACGTGGTGGTGGAAGTCGCGTCCGGTGTGGCGGTGCTGCTCGGGCAGGGCGACCCACAGCTGTACGCCGTGCAGGACGGTGGTGGCCGGCGTGGAGACCTCGGAGTGGGCGATGCCGCGGCCGGAGGTCATTAGGTTGACCTCGCCCGGGCGGACGTACGCGTGCACGCCGAGGCTGTCCCGGTGCTCGATCTCGCCGGTGAACAGCCAGCTCACGGTCTGCAGCCCGGTGTGCGGGTGCGGGGCGACGTCCATGCCGCCGGTGGTCGCGACGTCGTCGGGTCCGTAGTGGTCGACGAAGCACCAGGCGCCGATGGTGGTGCGGGAGCGCTGCGGCAGGGTGCGGCGTACGGTCATCGCGCGCGGGCCGCCGAGCGGTACGTCACGGGCGGGCAGGACCTCGACCCGCGGGTCGGCGGCGGGGGTCCCGGCGCGGTCGGTCTGGACGCGGTCGGTCTCGGCGGTGCTCACGGGTGGGTCCCTCCCGGGTGTCAATTAGTTCTATATTCAACTATCATGCCATGGCAGAGTGACGGACGACAGTTGCGATCAGCCTAAGGAGTCCAGGTGAGTGATGTGACGGTGGTCCCGACGGACCGGCGGGTGTTCATCGACAAGCAGAGCCCCCAGGCGTACCGGGCGATGCTGGCGGCCGCCGAGGCGGCGCGCGAGGTCGCGGCCGCGGCGGGGCTGGACCGTCGGCTGATCGAACTGGTCAACCTCCGGGTGTCGCAGATCAACGGCTGCGCCTACTGCCTGCACGTGCACACCAGGGCCGCGATCCGCGAGGGCGAGACCGCCCAGCGCCTGGGCGTGCTCGCGGCCTGGCGCGACACCGAGGTGTTCAGCGACCGCGAGCGGGCCGCGCTCGGGCTGGCCGAGGCGACCACCGCCCCGGCGGACGCGGCGCTCCAGGAGGCCGCGTACGGCGCGGCGCGCCAGGTGCTGAGCGACGAGGAGATCTCCGCGGCGGTCTGGGTGTCCATCGCCATCAACGCCTTCAACCGGGTGTCCATCCTGAGCAAGCACCCGGTCCGCCCGGCCGCCGCCCGGTAGCCGCACGCGCCGGAGGGTCTCCATCCTCCACCGACGGGCCTCCGCCGTCCGGTGGAGGCCATCCGTTGGCCGGTGTACAACCGGCTCCTCCCGGCGGGGGGTGACGGATCGTCAGCGATGCGGCGAGGCTGGGCGGCGAGGGCGAGGAACTGCTCGCCGACGGCGAAGGTGGGGTCGCATGGCACGTCGTACGCTTTCCGCGCTGGTGGGGGCGGTCTGTCTGGCGCTGGCCGGGCCGGTCGTCTCGGCCGGCGCCGTCGAGCCCGCGGGCGGGCAGCCGGGCGCCGGTGACCCGAGGGCGGCCGCCCTGCGGGCGGTGACCGGCGCCGGTGCGGTCGGGGCGATCGCGGAGGTCAGGGACGGCAACGGGGTCTGGCGCGGGGCGTCCGGGGTCTCCGACCTGGCCACCGGCGCACCGGTCCGCGCGGACGGGCGGTTCCGGGTCGGCAGCGTCACCAAGGTGTTCACCGCCACCGCGGTGCTCCAGCTGGTCGGTGAGCGGCGGATCGGCCTGGACGACCCGGTCGAGCGGTACCTGCCCGGGCTGGTCCCGAACGGCGACCAGATCACCGTCCGCCGGTTGCTCAACCACAGCTCCGGCCTCTGGGACTCCACCAAGGAGAAGGGCGGGGTGTTCCCCGACCGGACGGACCCGGCGGGCATCCGTGACTGGCTGGACCACGGCGGCCTGACCCGGCACATCACCCCGGCCCAGGTGGTCGCCTCCTCGGTGGCGCACCCGCCGGCCTTCCCGCCGGGCGCCCGGTTCGGCTACTCCAACGTCAACTACACCCTGCTCGGCATGATCATCGAGAAGGTGACCGGGCACGGCTACGCCCAGGAGGTCACCGCGCGCATCCTGCGCCCGCTCGGCCTCACCGGCACGTACTTCCCGGGCACGGCCACCGGCATCCGGGGCCCGCACGCGCACGGCTACTTGACGCTGCCCGAGGGCCCCGGCCCGCAGGACCGCAACGACCGGGACGTCACGGTCGCGAGCCTCACCTGGGCGAACTCGGCCGGTGAGCTGATCTCCACCCTGGGTGATCTGAACCGCTTCCACCGGGCCCTCCTGGACGGCCGGCTGCTGCCGCCGCCGCTGCTCGAGGAGATGACCACGACCACCCCGATCGTGATCGACGGCGTGCCGGCCTCGCTGGGCTACGGGCTCGGGCTGGCCCGCTGGGAGCTCTCCTGCGGTCCGGTCTACGGCCACGACGGCTCGGTGCCCGGGTACAGCACCCAGCTGTGGAGCTCGGGCGACCGGCAGGTGTCGCTGTCCGTCACCCCGCGCGGCGACGAGGCGCAGTTCGTCGCGCAGCTGGAGGCGGAGGGCGGCTTCCTGGAGCAGGCGTTCTGCGGCACCGGGCAGCGGGGGACCGGCGCGGCGGCGCCGGAGGCGGCGGCGGGGGTGGCGGCGGGGGTGGCACAGGGGCCGACCGTCGTGGCGCCGAAGCTGGGCTGACCGCCCGCCGTTCCCGCGGTTCCGAGGAGGACGAGTGCCCGGGGGAAAAGGGGTGGCATCGGCGTCGCCGGGTGGTGAGACTGCACCGGTGAACCCCTTGCCGCTGCTGCCCGTACCGGACCCGCGCGCCCACTGCGTCGCCCCCGACTACGCGGGCATGGACGCCCTGGTCGCCGGTCTGGCGCTGCCGGCCGGGGCGTCCAGCTCCGTGATGAGCGTGCTGGAGACCTCCCGGGAGCTCATCCGGCACTCGTACTTCCGCTACGAGTTCGCCACCGTGGCCGTCACGCACGCGCTGTTCGCCCTGGAGCAGGTCCTCGTCGAGCGGCTGGCCGCCGACGGGCCGCTCCCGGAGCTGATCGAGCGGGCCGTCGCCGAAGGGCTCCTCGGGGACGGACCGGCCGCCGAACTCGGCCACGGCGTGCGGCTGCGCGACCGGCTCGCGCGGGGCGCGGCGACGAGCGCCGACGTCAGTCCGGAGCGGGCCGCCGGGCTGACCCTCGCCGTCTTCGCCGCCGTTTCCGCGCTGCTCCGCCCGGTTGCGGTGGCGGACGCGGGTGATGGGTCGGCCCGGGAGCGACTCGCCCGGCTGTGGGAGGAACACTGGCAGGCGCCGTTCCCGCGGAGCTTCGTCGCGGCGGACATCGCGGGCTCGACGCTGATCCTGCTGGACTCCCGTGTCGCCGGCTACCTCCGGCGGGATCTGGACGGCGGGCTCGACGGCTCCGGCGTCGCCGGCCTCTGGTCGCTGATCGCCGAGCTCGACCGGGTGGTGCCCCTGATCAACGAGGAGTACTGCGCGGCCTACTTCGGCAGGCTCCGGACGATCGCCAGGCTCGCGGTGGAGTGCCACCTCCCGCGGGCGACCTGAGGCGGGCGAGCCGAGACCGGCGACCTGAGCTCCGCGAGCGGTACCGGGCGGCGCCCGGGCCGGAGTTCCGCCCGGTGGCCCGGGTGCGTACGGTGATCCACACACCATCGGAGAGGGGCTTGGGTCATGGCGGGAACGGAAGAGGGGCCGGAGACGGTGCTGACCACCGAACGGCTGGTGGTGCGGCAGTGGACCATGGCCGACCAGGACCGCGCCTTCGACATCTACTCCCGGTCGGAGGTCGCCCGGTGGATCGGCCGGACCCCGCGCGCCATGACCGAGCCCGAGGAGGCCCGGGCCTTCATCGAGCGCTGTCGGAAGCGCTCCGTCGATCCGCGCTACGGCGCCTGGGCGATCGAACGGCGTGACACCGGGGTGGTCGCCGGCACCGTCCTGCTGGTGCCGCTGCCGGACGGTGACGGGGAGATCGAGGTCGGCTGGCATCTCCATCCCGACAGCTGGGGGCAGGGCATCGCCACCGAGGCCGCCCGGGCCGTCCTGGCCAGGGGATTCGCCGACGGCCTGACCGAGATCCGGGCCGTGCTGGCCCCGGACAACGCCCGGTCGGCGGCGGTGTGCCGGCGCCTGGGGATGACCAGCACCGGACTGACCGACCGGTGGTACGGCCGGGAGCTGGCGGAGTTCCGCATCACCGCCGACCAGGCGGCAGGCATGGGGGACGTGGGCGCGATGACGGATCCGACGGATGTGACGCTCAACCTCTGGCGGCGGCCGATCGACGAGGTACCGGCCGAGGTGTGGGACCGCACCGAGCTGACGGTGCTCATCCTCGCCGAGACCGGGATCAGTGAACTGCCGCCCGGCATCGGCCGGTTGACCGGGCTGCGGACCATCGACCTGGGGCACAACCGGCTCGCCGAACTGCCCGTCGAACTCTTCGACCTCACCGGGCTCGGGGACTTCCTCTACCTGCACGACAACGCGCTGACCGCCCTGCCCGAGACGCTCGGTCGGCTCACCGCGCTGCGCTACCTCAACGTGGGTGAGAACCAGCTCGCCGAACTCCCCGCCACCATCGGCGGGTTGGCCTCGCTGGTCGAGCTGCGCGCGCAGCACAACCGGCTCACCGCCCTGCCGGAGTCGATCGGCGGACTCCGCTCACTGCGTGAACTCTGGCTGCGAGGCAACGAGTTGACCGGCCTGCCGGAATCGGTCGGGTGGCTCGGCGAGCTGCGCGAGTTGGAGCTCCGGGAGAACGCGCTCGCCGAGGTCCCCGCCGTGCTCGCGGGGCTTCCCCGGCTGCGCCGCCTCGACCTGCGCGGCAACCGGATCACCGATCTGCCCGACTGGTTGGCCGATCCGGGTGCGCTGCCCGCGCTGGAGAAGCTGGACCTGCGGTGGAACGACGTGCGGCCGTCGGCCCGGCTGGTGGCGGAGCTGGCCGCGCGCGGGTGCGTCACGCTCTTCTGAGCCCGGCCGGCACCGTCCGTAAAGGACCGGCGCCCACCGGCGCGGAGCTGCTACCGTGGAACGCATGAAGCGCGCTGCACTCGTCACGACGACGCCGGAGAGAGTCCCGGCGCGCTGACTGCTGACCTAGTCCGAAGCCCCGGGGCGAGTGCCCCGGGGCTTCGCCGTTCCCGGACCCACTCGCCCGCAGACCCGAGTGGAGACCACCGCCATGCACGACCACCCCAAGCACGACCACCCCAAGCACGACCACCGCAAGCTCGGCCGTGAACTCGACCTGTTCGACACCGACCCGCTGATGGGCTCCGGCCTGCCGTACTGGCTCCCCGACGGCGCCGCGATCCGGCACTCCCTGGAGGAGTTCATCCGCGGCCGCGAGCGCCGGGCCGGCTACCGCCACGTGTACTCCCCGGTGCTCGGCAAGCGGGAGTTGTACGAGATCTCCGGCCACTGGGCGCACTACCGCGAGGACATGTTCCCACCCATGGAACTGGGCTCCGAGGAGATGGTGCTGCGCCCCAGCCTCTGTCCGCATCACGCCCTGATCTACCGCTCCCGCTCCCACAGCTACCGTGAACTACCCTTGCGCATGGCGGAGTTGGGCGGCATGTACCGCTCCGAGCCGTCCGGGGTGCTGGGCGGGTTGACCAGGGTCCGGGCGATCCAGCTGAACGACGCCCACGTCTTCTGCACCCCGGAGCAGGCGGCCGACGAGGCCGTCGCCGCACTGGAGTTGATCCGCGAGGCGCACCGGGCGCTGGGTGTCGTCCCCGTCCGCTACCGGCTCTCGCTGCCGGGCGAGGGCGGCAAGTACGTGGCGGATCCGGCGCTCTGGGAGCGCGCCGTCGCGCTGCTCACCGAGGTGCTGGAGCGCTCCGGGGTGCCCTTCGAGGCGGCGGAGGGCGAGGCCGCGTTCTACGGGCCCAAGATCGACGTGCAGATCGCCGACGGCGCCGGGCGCGAGTTCACCCTCTCCACCGTGCAGATCGACTTCCACCAGCCCGAGCGGTTCAACCTGCACTACATCGGCGCGGACGGCGCCAAGCACCGCCCGGTGATGGTGCACCGCAGCGTGATCGGGAGCGTCGAGCGCGTGGTCGCCCACCTGATCGAGCTGTACGGCGGCGCGTTCCCGGCCTGGCTCGCGCCCGTCCAGGTGGCGCTGCTGCCCGTCTCCGAGGCCGAACTGCCGCAGGCCGAACGGTTCCGGCAGCGCTGTCTGGACCTCGGACTGCGCGCCGAGGTCGCCGGTCCCGAGCACGGCAGTCTGGGCGCCCGGATTCGGGAGGCCAGGCTGGTGCCGTACCAGGCGGTGATCGGGGCGAAGGAGGCCGTGGACGACCGGGTCGCGCTGCGGCTGCGGGACGGTCGCCGGCTGGAGCCGCTGCCGGCCGAGGAGGCGTGGGCGCGGATCGGCGCGCTGGTGGCGGCCTGCGACGCGGAACTCTGGGCGGAGGGTGCCGAGCGCTGAACCGGGGACCGCGATGGTGGCGGCGGCGGGGTCGTCGGCGGGCACGCCGGTGGCGTCCGTACGACTAGTGCGGCGCGCGGTGTGTCGGCCGGGCGGCGGATGGCGGCCGACCGTCGAATGGGCCCGGCGGCCGAGGCGATGGCCGCCGCTGTCCCCACCCGTACGGAGGTACCCCGATGCGCATCCCCCGTGGCCTCGCCGTTCCCGCCCTGGCCGGCTCGCTCGCTCTCGCCGGGGCCGTGGCCGCCTCCCCGGCCGGCTCGGCGGAACTCCGCCCGCTGCCCATCCCGGCCGTCCAGTACTGCGCCGCCGTGCTCGGGCACGTCCCGGGGGCCGACACCGCCTCGCAGACCCTCGGGCGGGCCTGCTCCTCGGACTTCAGGACCGATCAACTCGCCCAGGCCGGTGCCGGCTTCGGATCCTTCGGGCCGGTGGGGCGGCCCTTCCCGCCGATGCAGTAGGTCCGGCGGGCGCGTCCCCCGGTCCGTACCGCACCGCACGAGACGCGAGCCCCGTGCGGTGCGGTGCGGGCCGGGGGTCAGTCAGTAGGACTGGAGCTCGACCAGGCGGCCGTCCGGGTCGCGCAGATGGGCGTTGCGCAGGGTGGGGCCCCACTCCGGCCGGTCGGTCGCGGGCGTGACCGGGGTGCCGCCGTGGCGCAGGCAGAGGTCGAGGGCGGCGTCCACGTCGTCGACCCGCAGGACCAGCATCGTGGCGTCCTGTGCGTGCGGCCCTGCTTGCAGCCCGGTGCCGAGGGTGGCGGCCATCGCGGAGCGGTCGAAGAGGGCCAGGAGGGTCTGGTCGTCGAGGTCCCAACTGGCGTACGGGCCCTCGGGTGCGCCCTTGGCCAGGGTGGCGCCGGTGAGGGCCGGCAGGACCGCGCGGTAGAAGCCGAAGCACTCGGCGAAGCGGGTGACGAGCAGACGGGAGTACAGGGCGTCCACGGGCGAACTCCTGGGCGACGGGGCGGCCTTCCGAACGGGCGGGCCGGACAGGCGGGCCGGACCGGTGTGGCGGATAGGCGTGGCGAATTAGTGGGTCGACACCCACTATAGGGAGAGACCCTAGACTGCCGCCATGGCCTCCGAGAACCCGCCGCCCGCCGCCGGCCTCCCCCCGTCGCTGCTGGACCTCAGCACCTACCTGCTCTCCCGGATCGGCCGGACGGCGCGCGCCCGGCTCGCCGAGCGCCTGGCCGAACGCGGCCTGCGGCTCTGGGACATGGCGGTGCTGGCCGCGCTCGCCGACTTCGGCCCGCAGGCCCAGCGGGACCTGGTGCGGCGGCTGGCCATCGACCCGAGCGACCTGGCCAAGGTCGCCGACCAGCTCGCCGCCGCCGGGTACGTCGAGCGGGCCAGGGACCGGGCCGACCGGCGCCGGGTCTCGGTCTCGGTGACCGACGCCGGACGGGCGCTGCTCGCCGAACTGGACGCCCTGGCCCGGGCGGTGCAGGACGAGGTGCTCGCGCCGCTGGACGCCGGGGAGCGGCGGGCCCTGCAGGAGTTGCTGCTGCGGGTCCACCACGGGACGGGGGAG
This sequence comes from Kitasatospora sp. NPDC048298, assembly GCF_043201465.1. NCBI lineage: Bacteria > Bacillati > Actinomycetota > Actinomycetes > Kitasatosporales > Streptomycetaceae > Kitasatospora > Kitasatospora sp. NPDC048298. Next base: position 9,168 of record NZ_JBICYZ010000057.1, on the reverse strand, counting down.
TGGCGCGGCGGCCCGTGACGGCCCGGGCCGGTCGGCCGGCTCAGGCCGTGGGCTGCCCCGGGCGGCGGGCACCGGCGAACTCGCCCGCCCAGCGCGGGACGTCGAGCACGTTCTCGACCCGGGCGACCAGGGTGCCGGTCCGCTCGGCGTGGATCATCGCGCCCTCGCCGACGTGGATCCCGACGTGGTGCAGCGGAGCGTCGGGGCGGGAGAAGAACAGCAGGTCGCCCGGGGCGAGCGCGTCGAGCTCCACCGGGGCGCCGAGGTTGAACTGCGCGCCCGTGTAGTGCCCGAGTTCGACGGTGCCGTGGCTGGCCCGGTACCAGCAGTAGAGCGACAGGCCGCTGCAGTCGAACCCGACCGTCCTCTCGCCCAGGCACACCCCGTTCAGCCAGCCGTTGTCGGCGTCGCAGAAGCCGAGGCTCGCGCCCAGCCGGTCGCCGCCGCCCCAGGCGTACGGCACGCCGAGCTGGCTCGCGGCCACGTCGGCGACCCGGCGGCCCAGCGCGGCGGCCGGCAGCGATCGGGCGGCCTCGGCTGAGGCGTCGGACGCGGCCTGGGCGGCCGGGCCGAGCGCCGGGACGAGGCCGGCCCCGAGCGCGAGGCCGAGCATGCGGCGCCGGCGGACTCCGGAGGCCTGGTCGGGGCCGGACGGTTGGGGCTGCATGACGGTGCCTCCCGGTGCTGTGGCGGTGGCGAGGGGTGGGCGCTCGGGGGCGTGGTACCCGGGCGCACGTACCAGCATTCCGCTCCGACGGGCCGGTCCGCCATCACCCGCAACGGTGAATCGCGGACGCAACGGCCCGGAAGCGGAGGGGAGTTCGCCGGTGAACGGTCCGACGGCCGTTCAGGAGAGGCCGACGACGGGCGTGCGCGTTCGGTCTGGGCCGAGGGCTGACGAAGCCCCGGCGCGCCCGTCGGGCCGGCCGTAGGTGTCAGTGGGCGGGGTCGTCGGACGGGCGCTTGAGGATGAGGCCGCCGGCGCGGTCGAGGACTTCGGCGCGGGTGCGGCCGGGGTGGTCGGCGGCGAGGAAGTGGTTGCCGATGGCGAGGCAGAAGGCGAGCAGGCTGCGGGCCTCGATCTCGTCGGGGTCGGTGCAGACGGTGCCGATGGCTTCGCGCAGCAGGTCCATGCGCCGGTTGTCCACGCGGCGCAGGCGTTCGGCGACGGCCTGGTCGCGTCGGGCCCAGTCGCGGACGGCTAGGTCGATGGGGCGCAGACGGTCGGAGAAGGTGAGCTTCCCGGCGAGGCGGGCCTTGGCCCGGGTGTCCGCGTCCTCGTGGGCGAGCCGGTCGAGGACGTCGTCGGTGGCCTCGTGCTCCCAGGTGTCCAGCATCTCCGTCAGCAGGGCGTCGCGGTCGGCGAAGTAGCCGTAGAACCCGCCTTTGGTCACGCCGAGGGACTTGGCCAGGGCTTCGACGCGTACGGCGTCCACGCCGCCCGAGGCCAGTGCCTGCAGTCCGGCCTCGACCCACTTCTCACGCGGTGTGCGCAACGCGCCCATGGTGTGGTCCACCTCACGATCCCACCCGTTGTGCGGAGGCGTACAACGGGCCTAGCCTCTGGTTATACGCAATCGTACAACGCTGGGAGGGCACCGTCATGTCGTTCGGTTTCGTCGCGTTCCACTACCCGAAGCCCGAGTACGTCGAGGAGTTCGTCGACCGCTGCCACCGGGTCCGCGAGGTGCTGGCCGCGCAGCCGGGATTCCTGCGGGCCGAGGTCTGGGTCACCCCCGAGGGCGACGCGGTCGTCACCACCGGCGCGTTCGGGTCCCAGGAGGCGTTCCAGGGGGCGTTCGCCGCCGTGGGGCGCGAGGCGGGCGAGGCGGCCGTGTTCGACGAGCGCGAGGTCAGGCCCCGCGAGGTGCGCACCCTGCTGTCGCGGGGGTGAGGGGCCGCCGGCGCCGGCGTGTGACCGAGCGCCCGGCGGGGGAGACGGCTACTCCGTCGCGCAGTCCAGGACCCGGCCGTCGGCCGTGCCGACGAGCAGACGCCCGGGCCCGGGGGCGGTGAGCGCGGTGGGGACGGCGGGGACGCCGGCGACGGTCAGCCGGTGGCGCCGACGGACGGTGCCGGTGCGCAGGTCCAGGGCCAGCAACTCGCCGTCGCGGTACGCGACGTGCGCGGTACCCCCGTCGGCGTCGAGGTCGGTGGCGACGTGGTCGGTCCGGAAGACCCAGCGGGGCGCCCCGTCGGTGGCCGCGCGGCGGACGACGAACGAGCCGCCGGGCCGCAGCCCGCGGCCGTCGTAGACGGTGCCGGTGTGCACCAGGTCGCCGTCCTCGGTCTCCACGCCAGGCCCGGGGAAGTGCGTCTCCCCGGGCTCCCAGGAGAACGGGAACAGCGGCCGGACGCCCGGCCCCTCGGGGGAGCGCACCGAGAGCCAGTACTGCTCCCGGCCGTCCGGCGGGACCTCGTTGACGTAGTCCCGGCTGCCGTGCCGGATCCGCAGGCGCTCCTGCCGGTCGAGGTACTCCGTGGTCCGGTGCCGGAGCAGCAGGCCGTCGGCGAGGGCGGTGCGCCCCGGCCGCTCCGGGGCGTCCTCGTCCTGGGCGAGGGTGGCCAGGACCGCGCCGTCCGGCAGCTCCTCGACGGCGAGCACGTGGCGCCTGGGCTCCCAGTCCGGGCTCAGCGCGGCGAGCGCCCGGCGGGCTTCCTCGCGTCCGTCGGGGCGCGGGGCCGGGACCCGGGGCCCGGCCAGGTCGGCGGGGGTGACCGAACGGCGTGCGGCGCTGCGCCAGTCGGGCCGGCGCAGGACGGCGACGTGGCCCTCGACGTGCGCCTTGCGGTCCTTCCAGTCGTCGGGCGGCGCCATCAGCACGTGCAGGGCCCGGTCGTCGAGCCAGGAAAGTCCGAGGACCTTCCGGCCGAATTCGTGTTCGAGGAGGGAGGTCGTGGCGCCCGTCTCCCAGTCGAGCAGGAGCAGCTCGCCCTCGAAGAAGTAGCCGCCGTCGTACGCGCCGGTGCCGACGGCGAGCAGCGGCGCGTGGGGGTGGAAGGCCAGCGCGTGCACCGGGAAACGCGTCCGGAGCACGGCCCGGCACCCGAGGTCCCCGGTGCCGTACACCCCCACCGTCGCCGTCCGGGCGAACCCGCGCTCGCCCGCCACGGCGAGCAGGCCGCGCCCCTCGTCGGGCACGGCGAGGACGGGGCGGCCGACCTCGGCGAACGGGCGGTCGCCGAGCACGCGGAGGACACGGAGCGGGGAGGTCATGGGGAAATCCTCCCATCCGGCGCCGTCGTCAAGCGCGGTTGACGCTCGGGGTGGCCATCGGGCCGTGGCGGCAAGGAAGTTGGCCGTGGCGACCCTACGCTTGGGCCATGAAGCAGCACATCGTCACGTTGGTCCTCGGCGGCCTCCTGCTCGGCATCGTCGCGTTCGGCGCGGGCTGGTTCGCGGCGGACTCCCGGCAGACGGCTCCGGCGCCGACGTACATCATGGTCACGCCGGAGCCGGTCGCGACGGGCGGCGCGGTGTCGCCGCCGCCTTCGGCCGGCGGCCGGTAGCGCGGCCGGCGGCACGGTCGGGGGGTCGGTCGGCGGCTACTGCCTGACGGCCCAGAAGCGGTCGGCCATGTTGTCGTAGGCGACCGATCCGGACAGCGCCTGCGCGGGCTCCTTCCAGAGCATCTGCCACTGGCCGTCGCCCGGGTCGTTGTCCACGATCACCTCCAGGCCGCGCGCCGTGTTCACCCAGCTGCTCGCCTGGTCGCGGAACCCGTAGTCGGCGAAGTACACGGCGGCCTCCTCGTGGAAGAGGTTGAACTGGAGGCGGCGGCCGCCCCAGTTCCTGTCGGCGTAGAAGCAGTAGTAGGACGGTTCGGTGGCCGGGGTGGGGCAGTTCTTCCAGTCCGGGCCCCGGGGCGTGCGGCGGCGGTGGTCGCCGCTCCAGGCCGGCGCCTGCGTCTGGCCGGGGAGGGGGAGTACCACCACCGCGCCGTCGGGGTAGCTGACCTCGTTGGCGGCGGTCTGCCTGCCGCCCCGGCTCGTGGCGAGCTGGGCGTCCACCGACCGCTGCAGCGCGTCGCGGTCGCCGTCGCCGAGGGCGGTGATGACGGTCCGCTGGTCCCCGGGAGGGGTGTGCGCGGAGGCGGCCTGTACGCCGAGGGGCGCGGCCAGGAGCACGAGGGCCCCGGCCGTACGGACGAGAAGTCGGCGGACTCGAGAGTGCGTCATATGCCAAACGTAGCCGTGCACATACGGCCGGTAACCTGACTTTCTCGATCAGGCGGCGCATGCGCGGCAGGGGCGCGCCGGTGCGTACGCGCCCCCCGATCGGGCGAACCTGCGCGTCACTCCCGAGACACGTGGTCGGCGGGTCCCGGAACGAGCGGCGCGACGACCCGCTCGGCCGGGCCGGTGTGGACGTCGTTGTCGTCGTTCTCGTCGGAGTTCACCGAGGCGGTGATCGAGCCCGTCGCCCAGGAGGCCAGGCCGAGGATCAGGAAGAGGACCAGCAGGCCGCGCCCGGCGCCGCTCAGGACCAGCGGCCGGGTGGCCGAGGCCGGGCCCTGCGGCTCGCTGCCCGGCTCGTCGCCGAACAGGCGCTTGGGGTAGGCGGACGAGATCATCACCAGATAGGCGGCGTAGCGCATCCGGTAGCGCACGATCGCGGCCGTCGCCTCGTACAGCGGCTGCGGCATCCGGCCGAGGACCAGCACCACCAGCCAGAGCACGAACGACACCATCCACCACCCCGCGTTCACCAGGCCCTGCACGATCGAGGCCGGGATGACCAGGATGATGCGGAACAGCACGGCGAGCCGGTTCAGCTCACCGGGCCGCAGGTCGACCTGCACCGGGTAGTCGGGGACCTCGAACCGGAACGGCGGGTAGCGGTCCACGGTGAGCATCAGGTACGCGGTGACCCGTGTGTCGTACGGGAGGAACGCGGTCAGGTAGTCCGCCACGAAATCGGGCAGCCGGCCCAGCACCAGCGCGCCGAACCAGCCGAAGACGGTGACGAGGAACGCCACCACCGTCAGCACCCACACCACCACGAACTGGGGGATCAGCAGCAGCGCCCGCAGCAGCACCGTCCAGCGGTTCTGCGGGCCGGGCGCCGGCATGTCCAGGACCGGGAGCCACTCGCGGCTGACGGGGGCGGGGGGAGCCTGCCACATCCGGGCCTCCACGGTCTCGGGACGACGGGACCCGGCCGTCGGGCGTGGCCGGGTGCCCTCCGAAGATCGCAGCAACCCGCCCGTCCCGCGCGTCCTGCTGCGCCGGATGGGGCAGCAGGACGAGGCAGCAGGACGAGGTGGCCGGGCCGTGGCCGATCGGGCCGTGGCCGGTGGCGCCCCGCGGGCGGGTCGGTCAGCCGATCCTCGCGCAGAGCGGTTCGGCGGAGCCCCGCTCGAAGCTCAGCGTGCGGTAGCCGGTGGCACTGATGTCGAGGGTGTAGACGCCGTCGACGGTGTAGAGGTCGCGGGGCAGGTTGCCGCCGTCCGGGCCGACGCCGAGCAGGATCGGGCCGTGGGCGTGCCAGGTCTGGGAGTTGTCGGCGTGGTAGTCGACGACGGCCCGGCCGCCGGCGTCCGCGTCGTACGAGGCGCCGGTCGCCGTGTTGGTGAGCCGCAGGACGAGGGCGCCCCGGAATGCGGCGCGGCGCACCGTGGTGCCGTCCGGGGCGTACTCCAGCACCCGCCGCTGGACCTCGTCGACGACGGGCTCCATGTGCACGGGGAAGTCGCAGCGGGAGCCGGCCGGGAGGTCGAACGCCGGTGTGGGCGAGGGCTCCCACCCGCCCCGACCGGTGACGGCGCCGGCCGGGGCGGCCGCCAGGCCGCTGAGGGTGACGGCGGTGACGGCGGCCAGCGCGGCGGACCCGGCGGTAGGCAGGATTCGGCGCATGATCGGGCCTCCTGGCGAGGTGTCGGGCGTTCGGAGGCCCAGCGTGGCAGGCGCCCCTGACCGGATTCTCACCATGAGCCCGGCAGTGCCGCCGCCCGGCGCACGCCGATCGAGATCGTGCCTCCGGAGGTCTCCTCGTACGGCCGTTCGGAGTTCTAGGGTGACCCGCCATGGAGTTCCGACTGCTCGGATCGTTCGAGGCCGACCACCGGGGTGAGCCCGTCCTGGCCGGCAGCCGCCGCCAGGAGCGGTGCCTGCTGGCCGTCCTCCTGCTGGAGGACGGCCGGGTCGTCAGCACCGACCGGCTGATCGACCTGCTCTGGAGCGGCAACCCGCCCGGCTCGGCCCGCGGCACCGTCCACACGTACATCGGACGGCTGCGGGCCCGGCTGCGTCCGTACGGCGTGGTGATCGGGACCCGGCACGACGGGTACGCCCTCGCTGTGGGTCAACACACCGTCGACGTGCGGGAGTTCATCGACCTGGCCACCCGGGCGGCCGCCACCGGCGACCCCGGCGAACGGCTGCGCTGCCACGACCGGGCGCTCGCGCTCTGGCGCGGGCCGCTGCTCGCGGACGTCGTCGACGAGGCGCTGCGCGGGCGGCTCGGCCGTCGGCTGGCCGAGCTGCGGCTGTCCGCCCTGGAGCAGCGGGCGGAGATCCTGCTCGCCATGGGCCGACACGAACAGGTGCTCGCCGACCTGACCGCGTCCGACCTGACCGCACCCGCTCCGCCCCTACCCGCTCCGGCCGCACCCGACCTGGTCACACCCGCCTCGACCGCCCCCGCTCCCGCCGCCCCCTCGGCCGGGGCGCCGCCCGCCGCGCCCGCCGTGCCCGCCGAGACCCCGACCGGCCTTCCCGTCGACGACCTGCTGCCCCGCGAGCGCCTCGTCCTCGCCCTGATGACCGCCCTCTACCGGGCCGGTCGGCAGACCGAGGCGCTCGCCCTCTACCGCCGCACCCGGCGCGTGCTGGTGGACGGCCTCGGGGTCGAGCCCGGCGCCGAACTCGCCGCCCTGCACGACCGCATCCTGCGGGCCGACCCCCGGCTGGACCGCCCTCCGGCGCCGCTGTACGCGGTGCGGGTCGGCGACCAGTGGCTGCCGTGGAGCGCGGGCGGCCACCCCGCGCTGGAGTTCTGCAACACCTACGCCGGCTGGGGCGCCGAGCCGGGCGCCGCGCCGGCTCCCGGGTCGGACTGGCTGCGCGGCTACCCCACGCTCGCCGTCTGGGCCGGCCACCACGACCTCGCCGACGAATCGGTCGTCGAGGCGTTGCTCCGCCGGGCGGCGGAGCGGCCCGAGGAGGCGGCCGGCGTGCTCGCCGGCGCCCGCGCGTTCCGGTCGGCCCTCTACGCGGCCCTGACCGACCCGCAGGACGGCGCAGCCTTCGGTGCGGTGGCGACGGTGGTGCAGGAGGCCGGGCGGTCGGCGGTCTTCACCCGGGGCGAGGACGGCCTGGCGCACTGGCGGCTGCCACCGGCGGCCGGCCTGCGACTGCCGCTGTACGCCGCCGCCCGTTCCGCCGCCGAACTGCTCGCCGACCCACGGCGGTTCACCATCCGCCGCTGTCCCAGCACCGGCTGCGGCTGGCTGTTCCTGGACGCGAGCGGGCGGCGCCGCTGGTGCAGTCTGGCGACCTGTGGGACCCGTGCGGCCTCCTGAGCCGCCCGCGCCGTCCGCCGCAGACCCGGACTTTCCGATGCCTTGACGAACCCATGACACTGACGGACCATCAAGCTGGCGCGCGCCACCTCCTCCACCGTTCCGCCCCCACGGACCCCCACAGGAGGACAGTCATGCGACTGCCCCGCCGAGGGAAGCCCGCCGCGGCCACCGCCGTGCTGCTGGCCCTCGCCCTCGCCGCCCCGCTCACCGCCCAGGCCGCCACCCCCGATCGCCCGCCGGCGCCCGCGTCCCTCACGGCCGACAGCGCCGCCGACACCGCGCGGCAGTACCGGCTGGACGGCCCCCGCACCGTCGCCGAGCGCACCGCCGTCGCCGCCACCGGCGCCTCCGTCGACGCCGTCCTGCCCGACGCGGTGGTGGTCACCGCCACCCCCGCCGAGGCCGCCCGGCTGCGCGCGCTCGGCTGGTCGCCCGTCGCACTGCCCGGCCCCCGCTACGGCGCCGAACCCGGCGACGAGGGCCTGGCCGCGCCAGTGTACGACTTCCCGCAGGCCGACGCCGGCTACCACAACTACGCCGAGGCCACCGCCGACATCGACGCGGTGGTCGCCGCGCACCCGGACATCATGAGCAAGCGCGTCATCGGCACCTCCTACGAGGGCCGCCCGATAGTCGCGGTGAAGATCAGTGACAACGTTGGCACCGACGAGGACGAGCCCGAGGTGCTGTTCACCGCCCACCAGCACGCCCGCGAGCACCTCACCGTCGAGATGTCCCTTTACCTGCTGCACGAGTTCGGCGACAAGTACGCCACCGACAGCCGCATCGCCAACGCCGTCAACAGCCGCGAGATCTGGGTGATCCCCGACCTCAACCCGGACGGCGGCGAGTACGACATCGCCACCGGCCGCTACCGCAGCTGGCGCAAGGACCGCCAGCCGAACAGCGGCAGCAGCAGCGTCGGCACCGACCTCAACCGCAACTGGAACTACAAGTGGGGCTGCTGCGGCGGCTCCTCCGGCTCCACCTCCAGCGAGACCTACCGGGGCAGCGCACCGGAGTCCGCCAAGGAGACCAAGGTGGTCGCCGACTTCGTCCGCAGCCGGGTCGTCGGCGGCAAGCAGCAGATCACCGCCGCCATCGACTTCCACACCTACAGCGAACTCGTGCTCTGGCCGTTCGGCTGGACCACCGCCGACACCGCCACCGGCATGACGGCCGACGAGTACAACACCTTCGCCGCCCTCGGCCGCGGCATGGCCGCCACCAACGGCTACACGCCCGAGCAGTCGAGCGACCTCTACATCACCGACGGAGCGATCGACGACTGGCTCTGGGGAGCCCAGCGGATCTTCGCCTACACCTTCGAGATGTACCCCGGAGAGACCGGCAGCGGCGGCGGCTTCTACCCGCCCGACGAGGTGATCGACCGCGAGACCAGCCGCAACCGCGAAGCGGTCCTTCGCCTGGTGGAGACGGCCGACTGCGTCTACCGCGTGATCGGCAAGCAGCAGCAGTACTGCGGCATACCGGCCTGACCCGGCGCCGCCGGTTCGGCCCGCTCCGCGGGGGGGGGGGGGGGGGGGCGGGGGGCGCCCGGGGGGCGGGGGCCGGCCCCCCCCCCCGCCGCCGCGGGGGGCGCGCGGGCCCCCCCGCGGGGTGGGGGGGGCGCCGCGCCCGG
>NZ_JBICYZ010000056.1:0-63613 GCF_043201465.1 Kitasatospora sp. NPDC048298 | reverse complement strand
GCCGGGCGGCGGGCGCCGCCCGGGGGGGGGGGGCGGGGGCGGCGGGGGGGGCGGGGGGGGCGGGGGGGGGCGGGGGGGCCGGCCCGGGGGGCGCCCCCCCCCCCCCCCCCCCCCACGGCGTCCGCTCCGGCGGGGACGTCGGCGCAGGTGGCGTAGATCGTCGCCTCGGTCGGGCCGTAGCCGTTGGTCAGCCGGGCGAGGGAGCCCCGCAGTTCGCGGGCCAGCGGGAGCGGCAGCGCCTCCCCGCCGACGATCCCGGTCAGCCCCGCCGGCAGCGGGCCGGCGCTGAGCAGCACCCGCCAGCCGGAGGGGGTCGCCTGCAGATGGGTCACGCCCTCGCGCCGGATCAGCCCGAGCGTGCCCGGCGCGTCCAGGGCGGCGCCGTCCGGCGCGAGGACCAGTCGGCCGCCGGTGGTCAGTGGCAGCAGGATCTCCAGCCCGGAGATGTCGAAGGAGAGCGAGGTCAGGCCGAGCCAGACGTCCTGCGGGCCCGAGCCCAGCCGCTGGGCGAACGAGGTCAGGAGGTTCACCAGGGCCCGGTGCCCGATCTCCACGCCCTTGGGCCGACCGGTCGAGCCGGAGGTGTACAGCACGTAGGCGAGCCCGTCGGGCGGGGTCGGCTCCGTCCTGGCGGGCACCGGCTCCGGACGGGCTTCCGTACGGGCTTCCGTGCCTGCTTCCCCGAGCCGGAGTACGGCCGGTGCCGCCGCCGCGACGTCGGGCGCGGGGTCCCGGTCGGCGACCAGCAGGGCCGCGCTCGAGTCGGCGAGCAGGAAGGCGAGCCGCTCGACGGGGTGGCCGGGGTCGAGCGGCAGGTAGCCGGCCCCGGCGGCGTGCACCGCGAGCAGGACGGCGGGCAGGTCGGCGGAGCGCTCCAGGTGCAGGGCGACGACGTCACCGCGGCGGACCCCGGCCCGGCCCAGCACGGCGGCCAGTTCGTCGGTCCGCTCCACGAGCGCCCGGTAGGTCAGCCGCTCGGTGCCGGCGCTGACGGCGAGGGCGTCCGGTGTCTCGGCGGCCCGCTCCCGCACCAGGTCCAGGGCGGTGCGCTCGTGGGGGTAGGGGCGGGCGGTGTCGTTCCACTCGTCGAGCACCAGCTGCCGCTCGGCCTCGCCCAGGAACGGCAGGGCGCCCAGCGGGGCCTCGGGGGTGGCCGTCGCGGCTTCCAGCAGGGCCCGGTAGTGCCCGGCGACGCGCTCCGCGGCCTCCGGCGCCAGGACCGCCGGGGCGTACTGGAGCGAGAAGGCGAGCCCCTCGGCGGTGTCGACCGCCTGGAGGTGGAGGGTGTTGCGGGCGGCGCCGTTGAACACCGCGCGGTCCACCCGGACTGCGCTTCCCGGGAACACCGGGTCGGCGGCCCGGCCGCGCCGGTAGCCGAACGACACGGGGGCCAGCCCGGCGCGCGGTGTGAGGCCGCCGACCGCCGCGCCGAAGGGCACCGAGCGGAACGGGTACCCGCCGCGGGCCTCGGCGCGCACGGCCCGGGCGTACTCGGCGAACGGCGTCCCGGTGCTCGCCCCGGCCGGCGCGTGCACCGGCAGCTCGTTGACGAACAGGCCGATGTCCCCGGCCTGTTCGGCCGTCCGGACGGAGAGCGGCACGGAGACGGCGGCCGCCTCGGCGCCGTAGCGCAGCAGCAGTCCGTGCAGTGCGGCGAGCAGGAACTCGAAGACGGTGACGCCGCAGCGCTCGGCGGCGGCGGCCAGCACCGCCCGGCCCGGCGCGTCCGTCCGCCACCCGACGGACACCCCGGACGCCGGGGCGGTGACGGCCTGCGGCAGCCCCGGCAGGACGGGCTCCGCGGCCGCGGCCCAGCGCGGGCCGTACCAGTCCGCCGCGCGGCGGACCAGCTCGGGGTCGGGCGGGGTCGGCGGCGCGGTGGGCGTGCGGTCGGCCGCCGGAGCGGCCGCACCGAGGGCCTGCGCGTAGGCGGCGGCGAGTTCCGCCACCAGGACGTCCTTCGACTCCCCGTCGAACACCGCGTGGTGCACGACCGCGAGCAGCACCGCCTCGTCACCGCGGCCCCGGTGGAGGGTGAACCGCGCCAGGGGCCCGGCCGCCAGGTCGAACGGCCGTGCCGCGTCCTCGGCCAGCCGTTTCTCCCGGCCCTGCGCGCAGTCCCCGGAGGCGTCGACCACCTCCAGGACGGGAGCGGGGCCGGGCTCCGCCAGGAGGATCCCCTCGCGTTCCACGAACACCTGGGACAGGGCGGGATGACGTACCGTCACGGTCTCGACGGCCCGGGCGAGGGCCTCGGCGTCGACCCGGTCGAAGGAGATCAGGACGGGCATGTGGAACACCCCGTGCGCCTGGCCGAGGCACTCGGTGAACCAGATGCCCCGTTGGAAGGGCGAGGCGTGCGGGGGGAGGGAGTGTGGCATGTGGGGCTCGATTCGGCAGTCGGTGAATGGTGCGTTCCCCGTGGCCGGGCGCCGACGTGGCCGGCACCGCGGTTTCTCTGGTGACGCGGCCGACGGGCCGCTGCGGCCTCGACCCTCCCGGCCCGCAGATCCCCCCTGCGCACAGCCGGTTCTGAGCCGGTCCTCTCCCCCGACGAAGAGGCCGATCTTGGTCCAGACCTGCCGAGAGGTTGGCAGAGAAGCCCAGCCCCGTCAAGGGTCGTCCCGCCCCCCGGAAGAGACGTCATGCACGCGTCCAACCTGCGGGAACGCGGCGACGGGGGCGGGCTTCTGATCGTTCGTCATCGTCTCACCGGCCGGCCGGGTGGCGGGCTCCACCGGAGCACGGCCGACTGCAGCCCCGGGGGGGCCCGGGGGGGGGGGCCGGGGGCGGGCGCCGGGGGCCCCCGGGGGGGGCCGCGGCCCCCGCGGGACAACCCCGCCCCCCCCGGCGCCGGGGGGGGCGGGGGGCCCCGCCCCGGCCCCCCCCCCCCCCCGCCCCCCCGGCCCCCCCCCCCCCCCGGGCCCGGGGCGCCCCCCCCCCCCCCCGGGGCCCGGCTCAGGCGAGCGGGCGGCAGAGCAGGGCGGCCGGGGCGCCGTACTGGAGGCGCTGCCAGGTGGAGGCGACGCCGGCCAGGTACTCGCCGTCCGCGCACTGGCCCTTGTAGCGGCCCGGCGCCCAGTCGCTCGCCACCGAGCCGCCCGTGGCGGGCCGGTTGTCGCCCCGGTCGAACCAGAGGGTGCGGCCGGTCAGCGGCAGCGGGGCCGCCGCGGGGGCGCAGAGCAGGGCGGCCATGCCGTTGTTGCGCACGCTGTAGCCGACGGCGAAGGTGCGGTCGGGGCACTGGAGCTTGTCGTAGCCGGACGCCCAGTCGCCCCCGGTGACGTAGCGCTCGTCGGTGACGGTGATCCAGTCGCCGCTGCCGCCGGCCGGTTCGCCCGCGTCCGTGCACAGGGCCCGGCTGTCGCCGCGGGCGAGGGCGGTCAGACGCTGGCCGTCCGGGCAGTCGCCCTTGCGGTTGCCGGGGCTCCAGTCCGCGCGCGCGAGCATCCGCCGGGAGAGGTCCTGGTCGGCGTGGTCGAGGCTGAGCATGTTCCAGTGGCTCACCGCGGGCACCGGGCCGCTCGCCGCCGGGCCGCCGACCAGCTTCGTCCAGTCGGCGGCCCGCCAGTCGCCGGGGTCGGTGAGGCCGGTCCTGGTGCCGTCGGGGCCGTAGGAGAGCAGCGCCCAGGTGTCCAGCGGGCGGCCGGCGGTGTCGGCCCAGCCGACCAGCGGCCAGATGGCGAAGTCGGTGTCGTTGGCGGCCAGGATGTCGGTGAAGCGGTCGAACCAGGCCTGCTCCTTGGTGTTCGTGGAACCGCGTCCGGCGGCGCCGAACTCGCTGATCCACACCGGGGCGGTGAAGTGCTGGCCGGAGCGGGTGACGAACAGCGCCTCGTCGTCGACCACCTGGGCGAGCTGCTCGGGGGTGAAGTCCTGGTAGCGCGGGTCGCCGGTGGATCCGGGGCCGCTGCCCGCGCCGGTGTTGGCCGGGCCGGTGTAGCCGTAGAAGTGCGCGGCGTAGACCAGCTTGCCGGAGCGGACGAGCGTGTTCGACAGGGTGGCGACCGGGGTGAGCATCGGGCGGCCGTGGCTGAACCCGGCGGCGGGGATGCCGTACCAGTTGATGCCCTCCATGACGACCAGCATGTCCGGGTCGGCCTGGAGGATGCGGTTGCCGGCCTCCTCGAAGGCGGCGTACTCGTCGTGGGAGTCGCCCATCCCCCAGTTGGGGTCGTCCCAGACGTCCCGGCGGACCTCGTTGCGCAGGTCGGCGCCGACCACCCGCTTGTCGGCCTTGTAGCGGTTCACCATGAACAGCCAGTCGTCCTCCCACTGCGCGGTCGACTGGCCGCTGTTCCAGCGCTCGTTGCCGTCCAGGCCGCAGCAGAAGCGGTAGCCGGTGGTGTGGTTGTTGAGGATCACCGCGAAGCCGTCGGCGGTCAGTGCGGCCACCACGGCGTCGAACACCTGGAGCGGGGTCTTGCCCCTGAGCTGCGGGTTGGCGGCGACGGCGGCGTCCGGGACGGGGACGGTGTCGTGGACCATCGCGTTGGCGAACGGCAGCCGGACGCTGTTGAGGCCGAGCCCGTGGAAGTCGGCCAGCAGCCGCTGGATCGGCACCCGGTCCAGGCCCAGCGGGATGTTGTGCGACACCTGCCCGGCCTGGTTGTTCGCCGGGTCGTCGGTGCTCCCGCTGCCCTGCCAAGTGCCCTGGGCACCCGCCCAGTTGGCCGCCTTCAGCTTGAAGCGCGTGCCGTCGGCGTCCACGATGTAGCGCCCGCGGGTGCTCAGCGGGCCGGTCCAGGACGCGGCCAGGGAGCCGGCAGCCGTGGCCCGGTGCTCCTCGCCGGGCGCCGCGACGCCGGGGCCCGCCACCAGGACGGCGAGCACCGGCAGGGCCGCGGCCAGGGCGAGCAGACGCCCCGCAAGACTCTTCATGGTCATCCCCGCTGTGGTGAGGTGGCTCGGGCCGCGTCCGGGCACACCGGAGCCGTCGGCGAGGACAGACGATATGACGGAACCTCAGGCCCGGGAAGGGTGCGTGCTGTCCTCCAGGGGAAGTCCGGGTGAAGATCAGCGGCCGCGCCGCAGCACGCGGCGCACCCGGGGCCACCGTGACGCGGTGGCAAGGAACCCGGCCGCGGTCAGCAGCCAGGCGCCCGCCGCGACCCACAGCAACACCCGGCCGAGCGGGCGCAGCCAGTCCACCCCGGTCGCCGTCGCGGCGACCAGGGCGGCGACGGCGGTCATGCCGAGCGGGAAGACGGTGGCCCAGCGGCGCAGGTCGTAGGCCGGGCGCGGACTGCGCAGCTCCGCCGCCAGGAGGACGGCGTACCCGGCGAGCGCCAGGCCGAGCAGCACCCAGGTGGCGGCGCGCAGGGCGGAGTGGAGGCCGGGCGTCCAGTCCGGCAGGGCGGTGAGCTTGCCGGCGGCGAGGGCCGAGATGGACAGCGCCCCGGCGATCACCCACTGGTCGCCGGCCCCGGTGAGGATCTGCCGGAGGTCGAAGCGGACCAGGGCCCCGAGGTAGAGCAGGAGGCCGAGGCCGAAGGCGACGAGCGCGGCGGGCGCCAGCCGGTCGGGGCCGCCGGCCGCGGCAATGGTGGCGGCGAGGACGGCGAGCGCCTGGGTGGAGACACAGACCAGGAAGACGGCCCCGGGCATGCCGCGCCGCCAGTGCCGCACCACGGAGGCCAGCAGGAACGGCCAGACCAGGGCGGCGAGGGCGAGTAGCGCCAGGGCGACGCCCTGGTGGCCGAGCAGCGAGATCCGGGTGCCGAGGACGCCGGTGGAGGCGACGGCGGTGAGGGCGGGCGGGGTCGCGGCCTTGAGCGTCCAGTCGCCGCGGGCGTTCAGGAAGGTCAGGGCGAAGGCCACGGCGAGCAGCACCCAGAGCCCGGCGGCGAGGGCCAGCAGGACGGACGAGAGCACCTCCCGCCCGACCAGGTGGAGGCCGACGGAGACGATTCCGGTGGCCATCACCGCCGAGCCGGCCGCGGGCGGGACGGTGCTCCACCACCCGTTCGGGGCATGCGGCCGCGCGGGCCGGGGGCTGGTCGCAGAGTTCATGTGCCCATTAGCGGAACTCCCGGCGGTGCGGCCGCTGCCGCCACGCCGGTGCCGCCGTTGTGACGGTTCGTCCGCTTCGTCCGCATAACTTGGTCCCCGGTCGATCCGTGGTCAGTGGTCAGGTCAGTGGTCAGGAGTCCGTCATGGCTGAGTCGGCGTCGCACCCCACGGAACCGGGAGAGCTCCTGCTGCGGGCCGGGCGGTTCTTCCGCCCGGGGAGGGCCTCCGCCGACCTGCACCGGGTGGAGGTGGAGGGCGGCCGCGAGGGCGACGCCTTCTACCGCGACCGGTGGAGCCACGACAAGGTCGTCAACTCCACCCACGGGGTGAACTGCACCGGGTCCTGCCGCTGGAAGGTGTACGTCAAGGACGGCATCATCACCTGGGAGAGCCAGGCGACGGACTATCCGTCGGTGGGGCCGGACCGCCCGGAGTACGAGCCGCGCGGCTGTCCGCGCGGGGCGGCGTTCTCCTGGTACACGTACTCGCCGACCCGGGTGCGCTACCCGTACGTCCGCGGCGTGCTGTTGGAGCTGTATCGCGAGGCGAAGGCCCGGCTCGGGGACCCGGTGCGGGCCTGGGCGGACCTCCAGGCCGATCCGCAGCGCCGCCGCCACTACCAGCAAGCCCGCGGCAAGGGCGGCCTGGTACGGGCGAGTTGGGAGGAGGCGGTGGAGATCGTGGCCGCCGCGCAGGTGCACACGATCAAGGCGTACGGGCCGGACCGGATCGCCGGCTTCTCCCCGATCCCGGCGATGTCGATGGTCTCGCACGCGGCGGGCGCCCGCTACCACGCGCTGATCGGCGCGCCGATGCTGTCGTTCTACGACTGGTACGCGGACCTGCCGGTGGCCTCCCCGCAGGTGTTCGGCGACCAGACCGACGTGCCCGAGTCCGGGGACTGGTGGGACGCGGCGTACCTGCTGATGTGGGGCTCGAACGTGCCGGTCACCCGCACCCCGGACGCGCACTGGATGGCCGAGGCCCGCTACCGGGGCCAGAAGGTCGTGGTGGTGGCGCCCGACTACGCCGACAACGCGAAGTTCGCCGACGAGTGGCTGCACCCCCACCCGGGCACCGACGCGGCGCTGGCGATCGGCATGGGGCACGTGCTGCTCCAGGAGTTCTTCGTCGACCGTGAGGTGCCGTTCTTCGCCGACTACGTCCGGCGGTTCACCGATCTGCCGTTCCTGGTCACGCTGACCGAGCGGGCGGGCGCGTACGTGCCGCACAAGTTCCTCCGCTCGGCGGACCTCGGCGACGCGGGCGAGGGCGCGGACTGGAAGACGGTGGTGCTGGACGAGGCCACCGACGAGCCGGCCGTCCCGGACGGTTCGCTCGGCTTCCGCTGGACGGAGTCCGGCGAGGGCCGCTGGAACCTCGACCTGGCCGGCCTGCGGCCCGCGCTGTCGCTGCACGGACGCGGGGGCGAGCCCGTCGAGGTGCTGCTGCCGCGCTTCGACACCGAGGGCGGCGAGCACGGCCAGGGGCGCGGCGAGGTGCTGCGCCGGGGCGTGCCGGCCCGCCGGCTGGGCGGTGTGGACGGGCCGCTGGTGACCACGGTCTTCGACCTGCTGCTCGCCCAGTACGGGGTCGCCCGCCCGGGCCTGCCCGGCGACTGGCCGACCGGCTACGGGGACGCCGAGGCGCCCGGCACCCCCGCCTGGCAGCAGCGGCACACCTCGGTGCCAGCCTCGGCCTGCGCCCGGATCGCCCGCGAGTTCGCGACCACGGCGGAGAGGTCGCGGGGCCGCTGCATGATCGTGATGGGCGCGGGCACCAACCACTGGTTCCACTCCGAGACGATCTACCGCTCCTTCCTGGCGCTGCTCCAGCTGACCGGCTGCCAGGGCCGCAACGGCGGCGGCTGGGCGCACTACGTCGGGCAGGAGAAGTGCCGCCCGTCCACCGGCTGGGCGACGCTGGCCGGGGCCGCCGACTGGGCCCGCCCGGCCCGGCAGGAGATCGGCACCGGATGGTTCTTCCTCCACACCGACCAGTGGCGCTACGACCACTTCCGGGCCGAGGTGCTGGCCTCGCCGCTCGGATCGGGGGTCTTCCGGGGGATGACCGCCGCCGACTGCCTGGCCCGGGCCGCCCGCACCGGCTGGATGCCCTCGTACCCGACCTTCGACCGCAACCCGCTGGACCTCGGGGACGCCGAGGACCCGGCCGCCGCCGCGGTGGCGGAACTCCGCGCCGGGACGCTGCGCTTCGCCGCCGAGGACCCGGACGCCCCGGAGAACTGGCCGCGGGTGCTCACCCTGTGGCGCTCCAACCTGTTCGGCTCCTCGGCGAAGGGCGCCGAGTACTTCTCCCGGCACCTGCTCGGCACCCACTCCGGCCTGCGCGCCGCCGAGGCCCCCGAGTCGGTGCGCCCGCGCGACGTGCGCTGGCGCGCCGAGGCCCCGGAGGGCAAGCTCGACCTGCTGCTCTCGCTGGACTTCCGGATGACCTCCTCCACCCTGCTGTCGGACGTCGTCCTCCCGGCCGCCACCTGGTACGAGAAGCACGACCTGTCCAGTACCGACATGCACCCCTTCGTCCACGCCTTCGCACCCGCCATCGACCCGCCCTGGCAGGCCCGCAGCGACTTCGACGCCTTCCACGCCATCGCCCGGCGGTTCAGCGAGCTCGCCGCCACCCACCTGGGCACCCGCCGCGACCTGGTCGCCACCGCGCTGCAGCACGACACCCCCGGCGAGACCGCCCAGCCCGGCGGCACCGCCCCGGACTGGCGGGCCGGCGACTGCGAGCCCGTCCCGGGGCGCACCCTGCCCGGACTCACCGTGGTCGAGCGCGACTACACCGCGGTCGCCGCGAAGCTGGCCGCCCTCGGCCCGCTCGCCGAACGGCTCGGCCTGCCCGCCAAGGGCATCGCGCTGCACCCGGACGAGGAGGTCGCGGCCCTGGCGGCGGCCAACGGCACCGCCCGGGGCGGGGCGGCGGACGGCCGCCCGCTGCTGGACACCGCCGTGAAGGCCGCCGACGCGATCCTCGCGCTGTCCGGCACCACCAACGGCCGCCTCGCCGTCCAGGGCTTCCACACCCTGGAGCGGCGCACCGGACAGCCGATGGCCCGGCTCGCCGCCGAGCACGAGGGCCGGCGGGTGACGTACGCGGACACCCGGGCCGCGCCCGTCCCGGTGATCACCTCACCGGAGTGGTCGGGCAGCGAGGCGGGCGGGCGGCGCTACACCGCGTTCACCCTCAACACCGAGCACCTCAAGCCCTGGCACACCCTCACCGGCCGCCAGCACTTCTTCCTCGACCACGACTGGATCCACGAGCTGGGCGAGGCCCTGCCCGTCTACCGCCCGCCGCTGGACATGCACCGGCTGTTCGGCGAACCCCGGATCGGCCCCGACGGTCAGCGGGAGGTGACGGTGCGCTACCTGACCCCGCACAACAAGTGGTCCATCCACTCCGAGTACCAGGACAACTGGTTCATGCTCTCGCTCTCCCGCGGCGGCCAGCTGATCTGGCTGAGCGACCGCGACGCCGCCGCCATCGGCGTCGCCGACAACGACTGGATCGAGGCGGTCAACCGCAACGGCGTGGTCGTCGCCCGGGCCGTGGTCTCGCACCGGATGCCGCCCGGCACCGTGTACATGCACCACGCCCAGGACCGCACCGTCAACGTCCCCCGGACGGAGCGGGAGGGCCGCCGCGGCGGCATCCACAACTCGCCCACCCGGGTCCTCCTCAAACCCAGCCACCTGATCGGCGGCTACGCCCAACTGACCTGGGGCTTCAACTACCTGGGCCCCACCGGCAGCCAGCGCGACGAGGTCACGACGATCCGCCGCCGCTCCCAGGAGGTGCAGTACTGATGCGCGTGATGGCACAGGTCGCGATGGTGATGAACCTCGACAAGTGCATCGGCTGCCACACCTGCTCGGTCACCTGCAAGCAGACCTGGACCACCCGAGCCGGCGTCGAGTACGTCTGGTTCAACAACGTGGAGACCAGGCCCGGCCAGGGCTACCCGCGCCGCTGGCAGGACCAGGAACGGTGGCGGGGCGGCTGGAAGCTCAACCGGCGCGGCCGGCTCACCCTGACCTCCGGCGGCCGGGTCGAGCGGCTGGCGAGGATCTTCGCCAACCCGGTGCTGCCCACGATCAAGGACTACTACGAGCCCTGGACGTACGACTACAACAAGCTCACCGACGCCCCGCTCGGCGACGACTACCCGGTGGCCACGCCGCGCTCGATGCTCACCGCCAAGCCGATGAAGATCGAGTGGAGCGCCAACTGGGACGACAACCTCGGCGGCCTGCCCGAGCACGCCGACGCCGATCCGATGGTCGCCCGGGTGCGCCGGCAGGCCGAGGAGAAGGTGCGGTTCGCCTTCGAGGAGAGCTTCATGTTCTACCTCCCCCGGATCTGCGAGCACTGCCTCAACCCCTCCTGCGTCGCCTCCTGCCCGTCCGGGGCGATGTACAAGCGCGCGGAGGACGGCATCGTGCTGGTCGACCAGGACCGGTGCCGGGGCTGGCGGCAGTGCGTCACCGCCTGCCCGTACAAGAAGGTCTACTTCAACCACCGCACCGGCAAGGCCGAGAAGTGCACCTTCTGCTACCCGCGGATCGAGGTCGGCCTGCCCACCGTCTGCTCGGAGACCTGCGTGGGCCGGCTGCGCCACCTCGGGGTGCTGCTCTACGACGCCGACAAGGTCACCGCCGCCGCCTCCGTCCAGGACGAACAGGACCTCTACGAGGCCCAGTTGGGCGTCTTCCTGGACCCGGAGGACCCGGTGGTACGGGCCGCCGCCGAGCGCGACGGCATCGCCCACGAGTGGATCGAGGCCGCCCGGCGCTCCCCCGTGCACGCCCTGGTCGTCCGCCACCGGGTGGCACTGCCGCTGCACCCGGAGTTCCGCACCCTGCCGATGGTCTGGTACGTCCCGCCGCTGTCGCCCGTCGTCGAGGCGCTCACCGAGACCGGCTTCGACGGCGAGGACGCCGGCAACCTCTTCGGCGCCATCGACGCCCTGCGCATCCCGGTCGAGTACCTGGCCGGCCTGTTCACCGCCGGCGACCCGCGGCCCGTGCGGACGGCCCTCGGCCGGCTCGCCGCGATGCGCACCCACCTGCGCGCCCGCAACCTCGGCGAGGAGCCCGACCCGGCCGTGCCCGCCGCCGTCGGGCTGACGGCTCAGGACGTCGAGGAGCTGTACCGGCTGCTGGCCATCGCCAAGTACGAGGAGCGGTACGTCGTCCCCACCGCCGCCCTGGGCGAGGCCCGGGCGCTGGAGGAGTCGGCCGTGCCCGCCGAGTGCGCCGTCGAACCCCGGGACGGACCGGGCGGCAGCGGCCCGTTCGGGGAGAACTCCGGCCGCCGGGCGCTGCCGATGGTCTCCCTCGACTCCTTCCACGCGCTGCGCCGCCGGCAGCGCGCCGACCGCGAGGAGGACGCCCGATGACCCTCCGAGGACACCTGCCGGCCGGCCGTGCCCGGCGCCGCGCCGTGGTCCGCCAGGCCGCCGCGCTCTGCCTGGTCCACCCGGACGCCGAGCTGTACCGGCGGCTGCCGCTGCTGCGCGAGGCCCTCACGGCAGGCCGGCCCGGGGTCCTCCCCGGGGCCCTCACCGGCGCTCTCCCCGGCGCCGACGGCCTGCTGCGCTTCCTCGACCACGCCGAACGGGTCGGCCGGGCCGCGCTGGCCGCGCACTACGTCGAGGTCTTCGACTTCACCGACCGGCACAGCCTCCACCTCAGCTGGTGGACCGACGGCGACACCCGGCGGCGCGGCACCGCGCTGCTCCGCTTCCGCGACACCTACGGGCGCCACGGCCTGGACCAACTCGACGGCGAACTGCCGGACTTCCTCCCGGTCGTGCTGGAGTTCGCCGCCGCCACCCGCACCGACGGCCTGCTCCGCGACCACCGGCCCGGGCTGGAACTGCTGCGCCTGGCCCTGCTGGAGGCCGGCACCCCGTACGCCGGCCCGCTCGAAGCCGTCTGCGCCACCCTGCCCGGACCGAGCCCCACCGACCGCGCCCAGGCCCTCGCGCTCGCCCGCTCCGGCCCGCCCCACGAGGAGGTCGGCGCCGGGGCCGAGCTGCCGCCGTACGGGCAACCGCCGCCCTACGGGGACCGTCCCTACGGGCACCTCAACCAGCTCCCCGTGATCGCCGGAGACCGCTGATGGACACCTTCCTGTGGGGCGTCCTGCCCTACCTCGCCTTCGTCTCCCTCACCGTCGGGCTGCTCTGGCGCTACCGCTACGACCGGTTCGGCTGGACCACCCGCTCCAGCGAGGTGTTCGAGTCCCGGCTGCTCAACTGGGCCTCCCCCGCCTTCCACTACGGCATCCTCTTCGTCCTCGCCGGACACCTGATCGGCCTGTTCGTCCCCGCGAGCTGGACGGACGCCCTCGGCATCGGCGAGCACGCCTACCACCTGCTCTCGCTGATCGGCGGCACCGCCGCCGGCGTCCTGGCGGTGGCCGGCCTCGCCACCCTGCTCTACCGGCGGCGCACCAACACCCCCGTCTTCCGCGGCACCACGCGCAACGACAAGGCGATGTACCTGCTGCTCTTCGGCGAGATCTGCCTCGGCCTGTACGCCAAACTCACCAACTCCGGCCTGAGCGAGGGCTACGACTACCGCGTCACCATCGCCCCCTGGGCCCGCGGCCTGTTCACCCTGCGGCCCGACACCGGCCTGTGGGCCGGCGTCCCCACCACCTACCGGGCCCACGCCGTACTCGGCATGCTGCTGATCGCCGCCGTCCCGTACACCCGGCTGGTGCACATGTTCAGCGCGCCGTGGTTCTACCTGTTCCGCCCGTACCTGGTCTACCGCAGCCGGCCCGCCGGGCAGCGGGCCGAGCGCCCGCCGCGCCGCGGCTGGGAGGGCATCGACACCTGAGGGCGCCTTCGGGAGCGGTGGAACGTCACTGCCCGGCCCGGCGCCCGTTCAGCCCTTCGTGCTCGTGGCCGCCCGGAGGCCGAGTCGTTCGAGCATCCCGTCGTCCATCGGAGTCTTCGCTGCCGGGGGGACGTAGAGCGTGGAGATCCCCGTCAGCGGCGCGTCGGGAAGCTTGGCCAACGGGACGCGCTTCATGACAGGCTCGCAGATCGGGAACTGGGCCGCCTCGTAGACGACCACCTCGTGATCGGGCGAGTACTCCTCCAGCAGGGCGTCGACCAGGACCTCGACGCCCGCCCTGCTGAAGGCCTGGTCGGTCCGGTATCCGATCTCACCGATCACCGCGATCTGCCAGAGGATCAGCGGGACATTGGGGTCGAACCGGCGGTGGTGGATGAGGAAGTCGGTGGACTCGTAGCTCTGGCAGCCGAGCTTCCCGGGATCGAGGCCGAGGTCGGCGAACAGGCAGTCCTCGGCCGAGATGCCCGGCAACATCCGCGCGTCGTACCCCTCCTCGCGCGCGATCCGTACCGCCTCGTGCGCGGGATGGACGAACACGCCGGGGTGCCCGTAGAACGCGACGCAGACCCGGCCGCCCTCCCGGACGCACGAGAGGATCCGCTCGATCATCTCGGTGTACGTGACGAGACGGTCCTTGCCCTCCCCGTAGAAGGACTGCAGCGACTCGGCCGTGCTGTTCAGCTTCTTGAGCCAGTAGCCGGTGGCCACGTCGGCCACCAGGAACAGCAGTTTGTCGGCCTGCTCCATGTGGGCGCGAGCCTCGATGGTCACCTGACCGGCGATGCCGATCCCGGTGCCCACCACGGTCAGAGATCCGCGGGTCTTCGGCGTTGTCAAGACTTCTCCTCTTTCCAGGTTCGTGGTCGATGCTTCGGGCCGCCACGGGGGGACCCGGGGGTTCGGCTGGTCCTCCGCCTAATGGGGGTGGTGAATGACCCAGACGAGCGTCATGACGAGCGTCGTGCTGGCCAGCACCGGCCCTTCGCCCGTCTCAGCGGCGATGAAGGTCCTGACGCGCAGCGGGTCATTGCTCGTCAGCACGTCCTTCTCCTCCTGTGAGAGTCCGGCCTCCGCCATCATCTCGGCCGGGTACTTCTCGAATCGACGAACGGCCGCGGGATCCTCCGCGAGTTTGAGGACGAATTCCGTCAGGCGCTGAGCCATGTCGATCCCTCCTTCGGCTCTGCAGAACAGGGCGGGTTCCCTCGCCCCGGCTGCCCTACTACTCGGTGTCCGGCTCGACCCCTTCGACGGCCGCGACCGCCACGGTCACCGCCACGACGACATAGACCGGCCAGAATCCGTGCGACGCCGCCTCGAACTGCGCCTTGGCTCCCACGTCTGCCGCGAGCGCGTTCCGGATCAGCGTCGCGTCCGCACTCGCCAGCACGACCTGCTCGGCGGGAGTCAGCCCTGCGGCGGACATCGTGGCCAGTGAGTCCTCTCGGAAACGAGCCAGCGTCCCAGGATCCTCCGCGAGCCTCAGCACGAACTCGGTGAACTTCTCTGCCATCTTCTCCACCACCCTTCTCGGAAGCCTTCTCGGGATCACGAGCGGTCAGACGGGGGATCAGCCGCGTTCCACCTGCTCGCCGGGTGTTCGGCCGCGGACCGGCGACGCGACGAACCCCAGGGCATGCCGACCGGACCGGGCCCTCCCGGACTCCTCGACAGCGGCCGACCGCAGCGCGCGCCCGGCCTCCGGCGGGCGTGACGCCCACGTCCCCTTGTTCCACTGTGAGCCCAGGAGACGCCAGTGGCCACTCCGGCAGCAGCCGCTCCCGGGCGCTCGTCCGACGGCCGTCACCCGGGTGCCGGGCCGTGGTGGCGGCGCCGCCCGGCGGACAGCACCGTGGTCAGGGGGCGGCGATCCGCAGCACGGCGATCCACAGGACGGTGCAGATGAACGCGAACGACTCCGCGCCCCGCGTCGTGGTCGGCGTCGACGGCTCTCCGCCGTCCTACGCCGCGCTGCGCTGGGCGGCCCGGTACGCCACGGTGACCGGCGGGGTGGTCGACGCGGTCGGCGCCTGGGAGCCACCGAGCCACTTCGGCTGGTCGGCGCCGGTGGTCGACAGCACCTTCGACCGGGAGCTCGCCGAGCGACGGTTCGCCGAGGAACTGCACACGGTGCTCGGCGACGACTGCCGGGTGGAGGTCCGCCAGACGATGGTCATGGGCGACCCCTCCGAGGTCCTCCTGGAGGCGGCCCGGCGCGCCGACCTGCTGGTGGTCGGCAGCCACGGCCACGGCGGCTTCGCCCGCAGCCTGCTCGGCTCGGTGAGCACCCGCTGTGCGCAGCACGCCGCCTGTCCGGTCGTCATCGTCCGGGCCCCCGTCACGGAAGGAAAGTGAGACGCCCATGGCGTACATCACCGTCGGCCAGGAGAACTCCACCCCGATCGACCTCTACTACGAGGACCACGGCTCCGGCCGACCGGTCGTCCTGATCCACGGGTTCCCGCTCGACGGGCACTCGTGGGAGCGGCAGAGCGCCGCGCTCCTCGACGCCGGGTACCGGGTGATCACCTACGACCGCCGCGGTTTCGGCCGGTCCTCACAGCCGACCACCGGCTACGACTACGACACCTTCGCCGCCGACCTCCACACCCTGGTGGAGACCCTCGACCTGCGGGACGCCGTGCTGGTCGGCTTCTCCATGGGCACCGGCGAGGTCGCCCGCTACGTGTCCAGATACGGTTCCGGCCGCCTCTTCAAGGTGGCCTTCCTGGGCTCCCTGGAGCCGTACCTGCTGAAGACCGACGACAACCCGGAGGGGGCGGGTCCGAAGGACTTCTTCGACGGCATCGTCGCCGCCCTGAAGGCCGACCGGTACGCCTACTACTCCGCCTTCTACCGGGACTTCTACAACCTGGACGAGAACCTCGGGAGCAGGATCAGCCCGGAGGCCGTCCGCAACAGCTGGAACGTCGCCACCTCGGGCGGCGCCTTCGCCGCTGCGGCGGCACCGTCCACCTGGTACACGGACTTCCGCGCCGACATCCCGCGCATCGACGTGCCGGCGCTGATCGTGCACGGCACCGCCGACCGCATCCTGCCGATCGACAGCACCGGACGCCCGTTCAAGAAGGCGCTGCCCGCCGCCGAGTACGTGGAGATCGAGGGCGCGCCGCACGGCCTGCTCTGGACCCACGCCGAGGAGGTCAACGCGGCGCTGCTCGCCTTCATCGGGGGGTAGCCCGGGCGGCGGCTGCCTCCGGGACGGCCGGTCCACCAAGGACGCGGCCGTCACGGGACGCGACGGTCACGGGATGCGGAAGCCGCGGAAGGTCACCGGCTTGCGGGTCTCGAAGCCGAGGCGCTCGTAGAGTGCGACGGCGCCGGTGTTCGCCTCGGCGACGTGCAGGAAGGGGCGTTCGTCCCGCGCCAGGATGCGCGCGACGAGCGCTCCGAGCAGGCGGGCGGCGTGGCCCTGCCCGCGCGCCTCGGGTGCGGTGCAGACGGCGCTGATCTCCGTCCATCCCGGGGGCCGGAGCCGTTCGCCCGCCATCGCCACCAGGGTGCCGTTGTCGCGGATGCCGAGGTAGGTGCCCAGCTCGTGGGTGCGCGGCCGGAACGGACCCGGTCGGGTCCGCTCGACGAGGGCGAGCATCTCGGGCACGTCCTCCACTCCCAGTTCGACCACGCCGGTGTCGGGCCCGGCACCGCGGTGGTCGGGGCGGCCGCTGCCGGTCCGGATCATCTGGCGGCCTTCCAGGGAGAAGACCGGCTCCCAGTCGGACGGCGGGGTCGCCGGGCAGCTGAACATGTCGGCGAGCTCGCCGGGACCGAGCAGCCGGACGAGCTCGGCCCACTCCCGGGGGCCCGCCTCGGCCGGGACCGCCGCGAAGGTCGAGACCTCCGGCAGGTAGGTGGCGGCTGCTCCGATCCGGCGGGCGAGGTGCGCGTGCCGGCCGCGCAGTGATTCGCCCACCGGGTCGTCGAGTGCGACGGCGTCGCGGTTCACCATCGTGCTGGTCCTCTCGGGTCGTGCGGTGCGGTGCGGTCGTGTGCTGTGGTCGTGCGCTGTGGTGCGGTCGGCGCCCGGCCGACAGTGTGCCACTCGGCTCCGGGACGTCGCCGACCGGCTCCGGCACCCGTCCGAAAGCTCCGCCCGTACCCGTAATGAACGATTGTGTTCCCTATCTGCCGGGGATACCGTCGGTAGTGGTGAACCAATCCGTCTCCCCTGCCCGCCCTTGACCCCTCACCCATAGGGGGACCTGCCATGGCCACCTCGCGCGCCCTGGCCGAGGCTTCACCCGCGACCGCACGTCGGGGACAGCACCCGGGGGTAGCACTCACCGTCATCGCGGCGACGCAACTCATGGTCGTTCTCGACATCACGATCGTGAACATCGCGCTGCCGCACATCCAGCAGGCGCTGCGGTTCAACACCACCGACCTGTCCTGGGTCATCAACGCCTACACCCTCACCTTCGGTGGGCTGCTGCTGCTCGGCGGGCGGGCGGGCGACATCCTCGGGCGGCGTCGGGTGTTCATCGTCGGCGTCCTCGTGTTCGCCCTGGCCTCGCTGCTCGGCGGCGTCGCGCAGTCCGCCGGCTGGCTGCTGGCCGCCCGGGCGTTCCAGGGCATGGGCGGGGCCATCGCCTCGCCGACGGCGCTGGCGCTGATCGCCACCAACTTCAGGGAGGGCCAGGAGCGCAACCGGGCCTTCGGCGTCTACTCCGCCGTCGCCGGAGCCGGCGGCGCGATCGGGCTGCTGCTCGGCGGCATGCTGACCTCCTGGCTGTCCTGGCGCTGGGTGCTGTTCGTCAATGTGCCGATCGGCATCGCGATCGCCCTGCTGGCGCCGCTCTACATCAACGAGTCCGAGCGCCACCCCGGCCGCTTCGACCTGCTCGGCGCCTTCACCGCCACCACCGGCATGGTCTCGCTGGTGTACGGCTTCATCCGCGCCTCCGACCACGGCTGGACGGACCCCGTGACGCTGACCTCGTTCGCCCTCGCGGTGCTTCTGGCCCTGGTGTTCGTGGCGAACGAGCGGCGCGCCCGGCAGCCGATCACCCCGTTGCACCTGTTCCGCAACCGCAACCGCTCGGGCGCGTTCGGGCTGATGCTCTGCGTGGCCGCGACGATGTTCGGCATCTTCTTCTTCATCACCCTGTTCGTGCAGGAGATCCTCGGATTCAGTCCGCTGAGGGCCGGTTTCGCGTTCCTGCCGATCAGCGTCGCGATCGTCGCGGCCGCCCAGTTCGCCGCCCGCACCCAGCTGCGCTTCGGGCCGAAACCCTTCCTGGTGAGCGGCTCGCTGCTGGTCCTGGGCGGGGTGGCCTGGGCGACGCAGATCGACGTCGACAGCAGCTACGTCGGCGGCGTCCTCGGGCCGACCATGCTGTTCGGCCTCGGCATGGGCTCGATCTTCGTCCCCGCCACCCTCACCGTCGTCTCCAAGGTCTCCCCGCACGAGACCGGCGCCGCCACCGGCATGCTCAACACCAGCCAGCAGGTGGGCGGCTCGCTCGGGCTGTCGATCCTGGTCACGGTGTTCGGCACGGCCAGCCGCAACGAGGCCCGGCAGCAGGTCGGGGCGTTCCTCCGGCAGGCCACCCCGCAGCAGGCCGCCCAGTTCCGGGCCACCGGGCGCCTCCCGGCGCCGTACTCCTCGCAGATCCTGGCGCACGGCATCGCCGGCGCGTTCCAGATGGGCCTGGTGTTCGCGGCGCTGGCGGTGACGATCGCGGTGTTCGTCATCAAGGTCGGCCGCCTGCCGGTGCCGTCCGCCGTCAGCCCTTCGGGGGGCGGCGCTTGACAGGGCGTCAGGGTGACCGGGAGAGTCTTTCTTGCAATGGTTTTCATCTTCGATAGCCGTTGCGGGTGAGTGACGCCCGTGCGCGGGTCGGTGCCGCCCGCCACGGGTCGAAGCCCCACGCCTCCCCGAAAGAGGACACCCATGTCGCTCGACGTCTCCCCCGCCCTCCTCGCCCAGGCCCAGCAGGGCCGCGTCGACGAGGCCGACTTCCTCGACACCGTCCGCGCCTCGCTCCCGTACGCCTACCGGGTCGTCGCCGGGCTCAGCACCGAACTCGCCGCCGGTGAGCAGGAGTTCACCACCGACAACACCACGCCGAGCGACGAGGAGCGGGCCCAGCTGCTGCGCGCGCTCGCCAGCAACGCGATCCGGGGCAGCCTGGAGAGCCACTTCGGGGTGAAGCTCGCCTTCGTCAACTGCCACCGGGTCGGCGCCTTCCGCCCCGGCACCGAGGACGGTGCGGCGTACCGCGAGTTCACCTCGCTGCACAACCAGATCCGCAACCAGAGCCCGGAGCTGCGCAGCTGCTGACCGCGGCCGGGCGCGGTCCGGACGACTGGTTCGACTTCGCCTCGGATGCTGTTCGGCTGCGGCTCGGATTGCTGTTCGGAGGTGATCCGGGCGCGCCGGCTCCCGCCCTGCTCGACGGGGCGGGAGCCGCCGCACGTGACGCCCGTGTTGCACCCGCGTTGCGCCCCGTGGCGGCCGGTGTCCGGATCGCGCGTCGATCTTGTCCGGCGGCGCGGCGGCTGCGTACGTTCGGAACGCACCACCCGACCGGCCCGCCCCTCACCACGTGGAGCCCACGATGTCGCCGACCCCTCGCCCGCTGCGGAAACTCGGCTTCCTGACCATCGGGCTCTTCGACGAGAAGGACCCCCGCCGGGGCCACGAGTCCACCCTCGACCTCATCACCCTCGGCGAGCGGATCGGCTTCGACAGCGCCTGGCTGCGCCACCGCCACCTCCAGTACGGCATCTCCTCGCCGATCGCCGTGCTCGCCGCCGCCACCCAGCGCACCAGCCGCATCCAGCTCGGCACCGCCGTCACCCCGCTCGGCTGGGAGAACCCGCTGCGGCTCGCCGAGGACCTGGCCACCGTGGACGTGCTCTCCGGCGGCCGGCTCAACCCCGGCTTCAGCGTCGGCCCGCCCACCCACTACGAGCACGTGCGCGGCGCGCTCTACCCCGACACCGGCGAGCAGGAGGACTTCAGCCCCCGGCGCGCCGAACGGCTGCTCGCCCTGGTCCGCGGCGAGGACGCCTCCGGCTTCGCCGGCACCGAGGGCATCGAGGAGTACTCGCGCCGGATCCAGCCGCACTCCCCCGGCCTGGCCTCCCGGCTCTGGTACGGCGCCGGCAGCCTGCGCTCGGCCCGCTGGGCGGGCGAGCAGGGCATCAACCTGCTCACCAGCAGCGTGGTGAAACCGGAGGAGCAGGAGGGGCCACTCGACTTCGCCGCCATCCAGGCCACCCAGATCCGCGCCTTCCGCGAGCGCCACCCCGACGGCGAACGTGCCCGGGTCTCCCAGGGCCTGGTCGTCATCCCCACCGACAGCGCCACCCCCGAACAGCGCGCCAAGTACCGGGCCTACGCCCTCGCCCGCACCCCGCGCACCCTCGCCCCGCAGGGCCCGGCCCGGCTGCTGTTCGCCCCCGACCTGGTCGGGACGACCGAGGAACTCGTCCAGCGGCTGCACGCCCACGCCGGCTACCGCGAGGTCGACGAGGTGGCCTTCGCGCTGCCGTTCTCCTTCGAGCACGAGGACTACGTGCAGATCCTCACCGACCTGGCGACCCGCCTCGGGCCCGCGCTCGGCTGGCGTCCGGCTTCGGCTCCGGTTTCGGCTCCGGTTTCGGCTTCCGCTTCCGCTTCCGCTTCCGCTCCGGCAGCGGCCCCTGGGGAGCGCTGACTGGGCGGCCTCGCGGTTTCCCCAACGGGCCTACCGGGCAAGGGAATCCGCAGCAACCACGGCGTCCGGCACGGCCTCCCGTACCGATTCGTCCTCCCGGGCCGGTACGGACGGACGGCCGCCCGGCCGGACGCCGACACGGGGGGGAGACCGTGATGGGCCCGTACCAAGCCGCACCCGTACCGCCGCCGACCCTGCAGCCCTGTCCGAGATGCCGGCTCACCGACCAGGTCCGCAGCGTCCCGGCCGTCTACCACACCGGGCGGACGAGGGTGATCGTCCGACCCTCGCAGCAGGGAGCCGGCAGCCACCGGACCCGCGAGGTCGTCTCCGACCTCGCCCGGGCCCTGGCACCCGCACCGATCCGCGAACAGCCACCCGGCCGCGTGGCGACGGGCCTGGGCGTGACCGCCCTCGCGATCGCCTTCTTCACCTTCTTCGCCGGGGCCTTCGCCCGGCAGTTCAACGACGACACGCCCGCCTTCGCCACCCCGGTCCGGGACCACCAGGCCTTCGAGATCCCCGTGGCGATCCCGGTGACCGCCGTCATCGCCGCCGTCGCCCTCCTGGTGACCGCCGCCGCGCTCCGCGCCGCCGCGGACCGCGAACTCTCCGGCCGTGCCCGGGCCGAACAGCTCTGGGCCCAGGCCTGGTACTGCGCCCGCTGCGGCACCGTCCACTTCCCGCCCGCCCCCGGCCGGGCCCCCACCGCCCTCAGCCTCCCGGAGTTCCGCCGCATCGTCTGGACGACCGGCGGCTACGGCCACCTCGCGGACCGGTACTGACTCAGAACCCGCCGGTGTCGAGGTCGTGTCCGAACGGCGCGGGCAGCCACACCCGGACGGCCGACCGAGGCCCGGTCACCGGCCGCGTGCGGCAGGTGACCGGGCCACCGGCTCAGAGCAGGCGCTTGATCTCCCCGCGCGCGCGGTAGAAGCCGCCCGAGGCGGACTCCCGCACCTCGGCGACCAGGTAGCGTGCCCCGGCTATCCGGATGTCCTTGGGGAACTGCACCCGCCACGACGAGTCGTAGCCCTGCGAGACCACCCGCATCCGCAGCCGGGCGCCGTCCTGGACGCACTCGACCTCCACCTCGCCGCCGGTCCGGGCGGTGGCCACCGTGACCGTCTCCAGCCCGGCGCCGGCCAGCACCGGCTCCCAGCCCGCGCCCTTGACCTCGGCGGTCTTCGGCAGCGTGCCGTTCTCGGCCGCCCGCACCGCCTGCTCGCTGGCGTCCAGGCAGGCCAGCGAGCCGTCCGTGGTCACCAGGTAGAGCCGGCCGTCCCGGTACTGCATGCTGTACGCCGAGCCGCAGCCGGTGGCGAGCTTCCACAGCCGGGTGCCGTCGGCGGCGAAGCAGTACACCGAGGAGTGGTTGTCCCCGGCGAAGACGTACTCGCCGTCCGGGGAGGCCGCGCAGGAGAAGACGGCGGCGTCGCAGCGGTAGGCGGCCACCTCGGCGCCGTCCGACTTCCGCAGCCGGTGCACCCAGCCGCGCGCGGTCCCGGCGAACACCTCGTCGGCCTCCTGCCAGCCGAACAGCACCTCGCCCTGGGTCGGGGTGTGCCAGCGCTGGTCGCCGCTGCGGTTGTCGTAGCGGGCGACGCCGCGCGAGTGGCCGTGGTAGACGCCGTCGGCGTCGCAGCGCACCATCCAGCCGGCCCGGCCGTCGGCCTGGCGGCGCCACTGGAACTCGTCCTCGTGGTCGACCGTGGTCAGCCCGCCGCGCTCGTCGGCGACGCCGAGCACGCCGTCGTGGATGTCGAGCCAGAAGATGTCCACGTCCTGGGCTATCTCGTACGCGACGCGCGGGATCTTGCCGCCCAGGTCGTACACCTTGCCGTCGTCGCAGCCGGCGTAGATCCACCAGTCGTCGGCGACGATGCACTTGACGCCGTCCGGCAGGCCGTAGCGGCCCGTCACCTCGCCGTCGTGGGTGAGGGTGTAGACGTCGCCGCGCTCGTTGCCGACCCAGGCGTGCTCCTCGCCGACGAAGATCCCGAAGGCGGGCGAGCCGGAGCGGAAGCGCCACAGCAGCGGCGCCTGGTTGGCGGTCGAGCGGGTGCTGACGATCTCCCGCCTGGTCACCGCCCGGCGCTGGCGCACGCCCTGGACGGCCGGGGCGTAGCCCTTGCGGACCTTCTCGCCGATCTTCTTGGCCGCCGACGCGGCCGCCTTCTCCGGGCTCGGGAACGTCGTCGACTTGCTCTGCCCGGGCTCGCCGATCCGCCCGTACCGCACCGTCACCACCTGGCCGGCGAGCCGCACCTCGTAGAACTTGTGCGCGCTCCCCTCGTCCTCGGACAGTTCGAGGTACGTGACCTGCTCTTCCACGGCGACGGACACGGTGCGGCCCCTTTCGGGCATCGGAGATGGGGGCGGCGGGGGCGGCCCGCCGACACCTCCAAAACTACGGCCCGTCACTGACAATCGGCTCCGCGGGGGGCGGGACCGCCGAGGTCAGTACAGCTCGGCCAGGAGGGCGCGCAGCCGCTCGTCCTCGCGGATGATGTCGTACGCGAGGCCGGAGGTGACGATCCGGCGGTCGCCCTCGACGAGGTCGCCGAGGTACGGGAGCGGGGAGGTGTCCCGGGCGGCCGCGCCCAGTGCGTGCAGGGCCTCGCAGCCGCCCGTGACGTCGGCGCCCGTCTCGGCCGAGTGGAGCGCGGCCCCGGCGAGGCGGCCGAGGTCGACGGTGTCGGGGTCGGCGATGTCGAGCAGCGCGCGGGCGGCGCCGGCGGCCCTCTCGGGATCGTCGAGCAGCGCCTCCAGTCGGGGTGTCAGGCCCTGGCCGGCCGCCCCGAGGGAGGCGGCGGCGCGCAGCGCGCGGACCACCGTCCAGCGGTACCACGGCCCGCTCCCGGCCGTACGGTCGAGGACGGAGGCCAGGATCCGGACGGCTTCCTCGGCGTCGCCGTCGATCTGCCAGATCGCGCGGGCTATCGCGATGTCGGCGTCCAGCCGCGGGACGGTCGGTTCCGGGCCGTCGCTCACCGCCGCGAGCAGGGCCGGGAGCAGTCCGGTGGCGGCCGGGCCCAGGTCGGCGGCCGCCTGGGCCGCTTCGGCGAGCTCGCGGGAGGCCGCCAGTCGTTCCGTGACGGCGTCGAGCAGGAGGCCCGGGTCGCCGGTGACCTCGTGGTGGGCGCGGGCCACCCGGAGCGGACCGGCCTGTGCCCGCAGCGCCTCGGCGGCGCGCTCGCGTGCCTCGGGCGGGCCGCCCGCGACGACGGCCGCGACGGCGGAGGCGGCGTACGGGAAGCGGGGCAGCACGGCGCACAGTTCGGGCAGGCCGGCGGCGGCCCGCGGGCCCCACTGGCGCAGCAGATCGACCAGGTGGGCGGTCTCGTTGTCGCCGAGCCCGTCGACGGCCAGCCGGGCGCGGGCGGCGGCGAGCAAGGCCCGGTCGAAGGGGAAGGCCTGGCCCTGGGAGCCGCCGGCGGCACAGCGGGCGTGCGGGCGCCGCGCCAGGTCGCGGGCGAGCAGCGGGGCGGCCTGCCGGGGCGCGATCCGGACCAGTGCGGCGAGGGCCTGGTCGGCCGCCTCGTCGTCCGGCCGGCCGGCGAGTTCGACGAGTACGGGCGCGGCTTCGGCGGCGAGCGGGCCGAGCTTGGCCAGCAGGCTCGCCGCCGGGGCCTGGGCGGCGAGCGGGGCGATGGCCGGGATCAGCCGCGGCGGGGCGCTGCGCGAGAGGTGGCAGGCGTGGTCGGCCGCCCACAGGGCCTCGGCCTGCACCTCGGGGCGCGGGTCGCGCAGGGCGGCCTCCAGCAGGGCGAGGGCCGCCTCGCGGTCGGCGTCGGTGTCGCGTTCCAGCAGGGCGTCGACAACCGTGTACAGCAGTTCCTCGTGGTGGATGCTGTAGCGGTCGACGGTGAGTTCGCGGGCGGGCAGCAGGCCGAGCACGGCCGCGTGGTGGTCGGCGTCCCACCGCTCCTCGTTGTCCAGGCAGACCAGGACCGCGGCCAGCCGCAGCGGCGCCTCGGTCTGCCCGGCGAGCAGGAGCCGGGCCTCGGCGGCGGCCGTGCCGAGGTCCGACCGACCGAGGGCGACGAGAAGTTCGGCGGCCACGTGCGGATCCTCCTCGGCGGACCAGCGCTCCCGCAGGGCGGTCAGCGCCGCGCCGGCCTCGCGGGTGTGGCCGACGGCCCAGGAGGCGGTCAGCCGGACGTCCTCGTCCTGGTGGGACAACAGGGGCAGCAGCAGAGGGAGTTGATCGGCCACGGCGGCCCGCACGGCACCCTCCGGCACCTTCCACTCGTCCTCGCTCTCGGCCAACCCGCCCAGCAGGCAGAGGACTTCGACCGTCCGGGTCCCGGCGGCGGCGATCCCGGCCAGGTACGGCACCGCGTCCACGCTGGCCGAATAGACCGTGCCCTGGTGGAGGATGCAGCCGTACAGTTCGGAGACCGCCTCCTCGGCCGCCTCGTCGTCGCCCTCGGCGAGCGCGCGCAGCAGGGCGGGCAGGTCGTCGGCGGGGCCGTACGCGTGCGAGACGGTGGCCCAGGGGTGGGCGTCGAGCCCGGCGAGGGCGGCGGTGAGGTCCATGGGCGCGATCCTCGCAGGCAGGACCGACAACTCCCCCGCTGTGAGGGCGGTTCGGGGACGGTCCGGGGGGTGCTGCGGCGTCCCACGGGTGGGGCTGGCAAGCTGGGTCGGTCGGCGCCGCCCCGGCGCCGCACGGCGAGGGGGTACCGGTGATGGGTGGATCGGCGGTCGGGGGCGTGCCTCCGCTGGACCCGGAGGTTCGGGCGGCACTGGCGTCCGCCGGCGACCGGGCGCGACAGGTGCTCACCCCGGAGGGCCTGACGGCCTGGCAGGAACGCGACCTCGCCGCCCGGCCCCGCCCGACCCCGGACCAGTTGCGCGACGGTGACCGGTTCGAGGTGACGGAGCTGCACGTGCCGCGGGCCGACGGCGGGGGCGAGGTCACGCTCGTCAGCGCGCGGCCCGCCGGGATCCGCGAGGAGCTGCCGTTGCTGTACTACCTGCACGGCGGCGGGATGGTGACCGGCAACGCCTGGTCCGTCCTGCCCCGGCTGCTGCGCGGCTGGGCGCTGCCGCTGCGGCTGGCGGTCGTCTCCGTCGAGTACCGGCTGGCCCCGCACACCCGCTTCCCCGGCGCCGTCGAGGACTGCTACGCCGGACTCGCCTGGGCGGCCGAGCACGCGGGCGCGCTGGGCGTGGACGCGCGACGCGTGGTCATCGGCGGCAAGAGCGCCGGTGGCGGGCTCGCCGCGGCGCTGGCCCTGCTGGTCCGCGATCGGGGCGGTCCGGCGCCGCTCGGCCAGCTGCTGCTGAGCCCGATGCTCGACGACCGCGGCGACACCTTCTCCAGCCACCAGCTGGCCGGCCACGACACCTGGGACCGCACGTCCAACGCCACCGCCTGGCAGGCGGTGCTCGGCCACCGGTACGGTGCCGCCGACCTCTCGCCGTACGCCGCCCCGGCCCGCGCCACCGACCTGTCCCGACTGCCCGCGGCGTACGTCGAGGTGGGGTCCGCCGAGACGTTCCGGGACGAGGCCGTCGCCTACGCCGACGCGATCTGGCGAGCGGGCGGCGAGGCCGAACTGCACGTGTGGCCCGGCGCCTGCCACGGCTTCGACAGCCTCGCCCCGCACGCGGCCGTCAGCCGGGACGCCCATGACGCCCGCACCCGCTGGCTGCGCCGCGTCCTCCAGCGGTGAGGCCGGCCCGGCAGGCATTCCGCACGGCCCGTCAGTCCCCGGCCGCCGCCCCTTCCCCGTCCAGCAGGCACGCCAGGTGCAGCTTCGCGACCGCCCGTCCCTCCACCAGGACCGCCCTCGGCTCCCGCCCCCACACCTCGAAGCCGCAGGCGGTGTAGAGCCGCAGGGCCGGCTCGTTGCCCTCCGAGACGGTCAGCAGCACCTGCCGCAGCCGCCCGTCGTCCGCCGCCGTGCGCAGCACCTCCCGCACCAGGGCGCGGCCGATCCCCCGGCCGCCCGCGCCGCGGGCCACCGCCATGCCGTACAGCGTGCCCTTGTGCCGCTCCTGGCTGCGCCGCGGCACCTTCAGCCCGGCGGTGCCGACCAGTGCGCCGCTGCCGTCGAAGGCGCCGATCAGGGCGCCCGGACCGTCCTCGGCCCCGGCCAGCCGGCGCAGCGTCGCGGACAGCGGCTTGCCGGCCTCCTCGGCGTGGCTTGAGGTGAAGGCGCTCGGCGTCTCGCGCAGCGCCGCGAGCCGGAAGGCCCGGTACGGTTCGGCGTCCGCGACGCCCAGGCGGCGCAGCAGCACGGAGCGCACCACGGAGTGCGCCGCGGGCCGCCGGTCGTGCTCAGCCGAGACGGACACGGGTGCACCTCGTCACGTACGGCAGGGCGATCTCGTCCCGGCCCGCCAGGTCGGGGTGGGTGGCCAGCAGCTGCTCGACGTCGGCCAGCAGGCGGACCCGCTCGTCCTCCGGCAGCGCGATCACGTAGCTGCGCGAGGCGACCATGTCGACGATCCCGGCCCGGGTGGTGAGGTGCTCCCAGCCGATCTCCAGCCGCTCGGGCGCGCCGAACGGCGCCGGGAGGACGGGCCTGGTGTCGATCCGCTGCCGCGCCGAACGGTGCATCAGCACTCCGAGTGCGGCGGCCCAGGGCTCGGTCTCGTCCCGGACGTTCCACACCAGCGAGAGCGTCCCGCCGGGGGCGAGCACCCGGGCGATCTCCGGCAGCGCGGCCGCCGGGTCGAACCAGTGCCAGGCCTGCGCCACCACCACGGCGTCCACGCTGCCGTCCGGCAGCGGGATGCGCTCGGCCGAGCCCGCCCGGACGGCCGCCTTCGGCACCGCCGCGGCCAGCCGCGCCCGCATCCCCTCGTCGGGCTCGACCGCCACCACGTCCAGGCCCGCCTCGACCAGCATCCCGGTCAACTTGCCCGTCCCGGCGCCCAGATCGAGCACCCGGCGGGCCTCCCGGGGCACCGCCGAACCGATCAGCGCCCGCGGATAGCCCGGCCGACCGTGCTGGTACGCGTCCGCCGCCACCCCGAACGACCGCGCCCGCAGCCGCCCGGCCCACCGCCTGGTCGCCCCCTGCCGCGTCATCCCGCAGGCCCGCCCGATCTCCTCCCAGGTCGCCTCCCGCCCGCGCCGCAGCTCCTCCACCAGCTCCGTCCGCCGCTCCTCCAGCGCCTCGATCACCCCCGACAGCCGCCGCAGCCCCTCCACCCCGCCGCCACCGGCCACATCCTCCGCCACCCGCCGACCAAGATCACCCGTCTCCATGGCCCGGCACTGTACGGACCGCCGACGGAAGCCGTCAACACCCATTGCCCCGTCGCGCAACATCCGTTGCCTCAGCCATGCCACCGGCCCCGGCCGTGATGCGGCCGGGGCCCGTCAACGGCCCGCCGTCACACTGGCCGGAGGGTGAGCACGAACTGCGGAAGCGCCAGCAGGAGCAGCACGGTCCCGGCCTCGATCCAGCGGTACTTCGTCCGGATGATCGCACTGGTACCGGCCAGCGCCGACAGCAGCGGCCCCGCCGGATCGCGCCCCACCCGCTCGAACGCCCGGCGCAGCCCGTCCGAACCCGCCCCCGGGACGATGTGCTCGAAGTACCCCGGCCCGGCTGCCCCGCTGCTCCGCCCCTTGCGGTGGCGCGGCACCAGCACGGAGGCGAAGCAGCCGACTGCCAGCAGGGCGCTGACCACGGCGCTCCAGCGCAGGAGCGGAGCCAGCCAGGCCAGGGAGCCCGGACCGGCGCCGCCGTCCAGGGGGATGAAGGTGGCCAGCACCGCCCCGGTGAAGGCCAGGAACACGGCGGCCTTGGTGTCGGCCCGGACGAGCTCCGCGCTGTTGGCCGCCATCAGGCGCTCCATCGCGGACACGGAGGACGGACTGGACACCTCCATCGGCGCAACGGACCGGCGGGGCCGCCGAGGGACCGGCCTCCGAGGGCTTCTGCCCACGGACCGCCTGCGGGTCCCGCACGGCGGCGGCTCGCGGCGTACGGCTGCCCGGGTCATCGCGGCGCCCCGTTCGGGACGCCGTTCGGGACGCCGCCGGCCCAGCCGTTGACGTAGGTGTGGAGCCTGGTGAAGCCCGGCCCCGGAGGGTGCGGGGGCGCCGGGGGCTGCTGGGCGGGCCCGGGGACCTGCCTCCCGAGGGCGACCAGGCGGTCTCGCAGGATCCTGGACAGCTCCTCCTGCTCCTGGTCCGTCACCTTGCCCAGCATGAGTGCCATCTGGTCCTGCCAGGTGGTCTCGCCCCGGAGCAGGTCGGCGTGGTCGACCACCCAGTCCAAGACGTCGCGCACCTCGTCGGGCTTCCTGGCAAGCCAGAGGGCCGCGAGAGCGACCGGGCCGTCCTGCACCTGGCGCCGGCAGAACGCGTACTCCTCCTGGCTCTTGGCCGTCCAGTCGAAGGGCATGTCCATCGCGTCCGGTTCCCCGAGGCGCAGTTCGTTGCCGTGTTCTCGTGTGGAGACGTCAGCGACGCGGTAGCCGAGTCCGTAGTGGGGCAGGACGTACGGCGCCGCGAGGTACTGCAGCAGCTCCTCGGTGCCCAATCTGGTGCCCGAGGCAGCGAACTGCTCCCTGAGCTGGTGCAGGCGGCCGTCGAGGTCCTTGCGAACCGGTAGCCAGCCCTGGCCGGTCCGGGTCTGTACGACCCGTGCGGCATCGTGAACCCACCAGAGAACGTGTACCTCCAGTGAGACCGTGCCGTACGACGTGGGGAGGCGAACATCCCGCATGCCCGGCCGCTCGTTGAGGTCGACCAGGTAGGCCTGGTCGATTCCGCGCAGTCCCGAGCGCCCGGTGGGTCCGCCCGCCGGTTTCGGGTGGCCCTTCCCAAGCTGGTGGTACACCCCGTGGCGGTCCCCCAGGACCAGGGCACGGTCGCGTCGCCCGGACCAGCGGTGCCAGAGGACCTCCCGCCAAGGGGCGCGGGTGGCCTGGGTGTAGACGGGCGGGTCGTGTTCAACGGTCATCGGGGCCTCCGAAGGCGGGGGTGGGCTGGTAGGGCTGGGGCTCGCCCCGCCGCCAGGCCGCCAGGGCGCGGCGGGCGATGTCGCGGCCGACCAGGTCGGGGTCGTCGCTGCGGTCGATCTCGACCAGCAGCCCCAGCTCGCCGGGGCGCATCTCCTGGGCGAGGGCGGTGAGCAGCGTCTCGACGGGAGCCCGAAGCGGTTCGTCCCAGACCGCTCGGTGACACCAGTCGAGCAACCTCCGGCTGGTACTGGCGAACAGGTTCCGGGAGTTCAGCGCTCGCCTGATGAAGACGAGCACCGCGTCGCCGAACTCACCCTCGGGGCCCAGCTGCTGCCGGAACCACGAGGGGTCGAGGAGCAGCCCGGGAATGGTCGTGAGCGCGAGCTCGGCGTCATGCCCTCGCCGGTCCGCCCACATCATGAGCTGGCGAAACACAGCCGTCTGGTTCCCGCCGTCGAAGAGGCTCTTCAGCGACCAGCGCGCCGTCGCCGCCACCGAGCGCTCGTCGCCCTCCTCCCCGCGGTAGCAGCGCCGGATCAGCGAAGTCGCGGTCTCCGGCCGGGCTGCCCCGAAGTCTCCGCCACACGCGGCGGCCACGGTCGATCGAACTCGCCAGCCGGCACTGTAGCTCCAGCTGTCGACCCGGTGCTTCACCTCTCCGGCGAGGATCGGGTCCTGCGACACGATGCCCAGGGCGTAGGCGGCCGTACTGCGGCTCTGCGCACGGTCGGACCGGGCCAGCTCGTGAATGTGCAACAGTGCTCGGCGGCCACCACCCCAGCCGGCGGCAAGCCCCATCACCCGACCCACGGGTCTGGCCAGTTCGGACTCGGTCCCGGGAACGTTGTCCATCCACTCGGTCAGCAGTCCGGACACCTCACCGTACTGCCGCCACACGTGTCGCAGCACCGTCTCTGCTTGCCGGTGCCGCTTGAAGCGCAGCGGCTCCACCGTGTAGGTGTAGCCCGAGGTCTCCCGCATTTCAGGGGGCAAGCACTCGGCTCGAATGACCTCCAGCAACTCGTCCAGCGAGCGCCGGAAGACGAACCGCGGATTCGGGCGAGCTCCCTCACCGGGTGTGGTCCGCCCCTGTTCACCGTCCCCGTTCGCTTGTGTCACCGCATCGAGGCGACCGTCGGCCAGTTTGAGCAACCGGTCGGTCTCATCCCGGATGATCCGATGGTCAAGACCCTCAAGGACACTCGTCACCAGCAGGAAGGCCAACGCGTCCGGGTCATCGCGGATCTTCTTCAGGAGGTCCGGGACCTCCGTCTCCGCGAGAAAACTGAGTCGCTGGCCGAGGTCGGCCAGGTTGGGACCCTCGTCGCCGGTCCGGCTCAGCGCATCGACGAGCTCCGCGACCTGCGCCGGAACCAGCTCGGGCGCCAACAGCGCTTCCAGGTCGACTTCCAGACGATCCAGCAGTATCCGGCGTCGCTCCTCCTGCGGGACCGCCGCCGCCAGGCGCGCGTCGAACACTTCACGCGGTGTCGGAGGCATGTAGCTCACCGGGCTGATGTCCAGCTCACGGACAATTCGCCGGAGGGTGCCGGGGTCGTGGGGCAGCATGACAACCATGCAGGCATCGGCCTCCTCCAACCGGACCCCCAGGTTGGCAACCGCCGTGGGGCCGAACCGAGCCGTGGGCGACAGGCCGTGCACCAGGTACCCGCGCGCCTCGCTGTGGGTGGGCCGCCAGGAGGACAGGTCCGAGTCGCTGTCGAGTGCGCGCAGCGCCAGGCTCTTCCCACTGCCCTCGAACAGCAGGTTGAGGGCCGTGGTGCGGCGCCCGGTGCCGGGCTCACCGGCCAGGAAGAGCAGGCGGGTGCCGAGCGTCCTCAGCGCTTCGGGGAAGCAGTCCGGCTTCGCGTACCCGGTCTGGGCGGCCAGGATCTCCATCGCGGAGATGGGGCCGTCCTGCGCCTCGACGCGCTCGCCGCTGCCCGGCGCCGCCCCGGCGGCGCCGTTCTCGACGCGCTGGTCTCCGTGCACCGAACCGGTGTTGATGTTGCCGTTCGGCGCGTAGATAAAGGCCCGGCCCGGTCCCCAGGCAGCGAACCGGTCCGCCAGGTCGTCGTCGAAGTCGGGGTCGTCCGCCGCGCCGGGCGGCCCCTCGATGGCCGGGCGCTCGTCAGCGTTCACCGGCGGTGCTCGTTCTTGTCGCCGTTCACGATGTCGCCCAGGTTGCCGTTGATCGTCCCGAACTTCACCCCCTCCACCCGGTCGCCACCGTAGGAGTCGCCGCGCACGTTGGTGACCCGCTGGTCGCCGTGCACCGTGCCGCTGTTCAGGTTGCTGCCGTCGCCCCGCTGGGTCACGACCGTCCTCGGCGCCCGACGCCCCTCCGCCGGCCGGTCCGCCTTCCGGCCGCCGTCCCGTCCCTCCTGTTCCTCGACGACGGCGTCGCCGAGGATCCGGCGGTCGTAGAGGTTCCCGGACGGCGCGGGCACGTAGAGCCACGCCTGCTGATCGAAGCGCTTGCCCTCGACGGTCGCCGGCACCTCGATGAAGTGGTCGGGGTGGCGCCCGGTGTAGCCGCTGACCACCGCGTCCTGGTAGCAGCGGTCGGACAGGATGGCCGCGACGTGGGTGATGCTCTCGTTGGACGCGGCCAGCATGGCCTTCACCGGCCGGGAGTCGAGCAGCCGGTGGGTGTCGTTGCGCGGGGTGCCGTTGCCGTCGAACTCGCCACCGGCGTCCGGGAGTGGGCCGATGTTGAGGCTGACCCGCAGTCGGATGCGTACCGTTCCGACCGAGTGCACGTTGAACTCCGTCAGCACCTCCTGGAGGGTGTTCAGCCAGGGGTGGATCAGGAAGGGCATCCAGCCCGGGTCGAAGCCGAACACGTATCCGTCGCCGGTCGAGTCGGGGAACCGCCGGTCCTTCCAGACCTCCCCCAGTCCGGCCCGCTCGAAGGACCACTTGAGCACCTGCGGCACGGACCTGCTGATCACGCCGTGCTCGATCGCGGGGTACCCGGTGAAGTCCTTGGCGTCCACGGCGACGATGCCCCGGTACGGCGGGAGGTGTCGGCTGCGGCTGTACGGCAGGGCGCTGGCCTCGGGCATCGGCTGGTCGAACTCCGTCATCTCTGCTCCTCGCGGTTTCCCGTGCTGACCTTGCGTCACCCAGCTTCGCGACACAGCGTGGTCCGGTGTGCTCGCTCAGTGCAGAAAACATGTGACGGAGGACACATCGAGGAGTCGGCCCTTCAGTCCGCAGGCGCCGCCGCTCGACGGAGGGCGGGGAGGTCGGCGAGGGTGATGGACTTCCGGCCGGTCTCGACGTGGTGGGCGGCCAGGGCGGCGAGGGCCGTGGTGACGGTGTTGCGGGACACGCCGAGGTGCTGGGCGAGTTCGTCGCGGGTCAGGGCGAGTTCGATCCGGCGGCCGGCCGTCGGGGCGGGGCCGACGGAGAGGTCGGCGAGGGCCACCAGGGTGGCTGCCAGCCGGGGGACGACGTCACCGCCGGAGCGGGCCAGGTCGGACTCGCGCAGCCGACCCATGGCGTAGCGGACCATCACGGGGAACAGCTCACGATCGGCGACGAAACGCAGGAAGGCGGCCTTGGCGAGGACCGCGACCGTGCAGTCCGAGATCGCCTGGACGCTGGCCGAGCGGACGCCGTCGTCCAGGACGGCCACTTCGCCGAGCAGTTCGCCCGGGCCGCGGAAGGCCAGCAGCCGGACGCTCCCGTCGCGCTCCCGGCGGCTGACCTTGGCCACTCCGGCCAGCAGCGCGAGGACGTGGGTGCCCGGTTCGCCCTGGCGCAGGAGGGTGGTGCCGATCGGGTGCCTGCGCTCGAACGCGCCGTCCAGCATGCCCGTCCAGGCCGCGTCGCCCATGAGGTGGCGCAGGGTCCGGCCCAGCGGGCCGGGTGTGCGGCTGTCGTGATCGTCCATGCGACGACCCTAGGAGGAACCCCGGGCCGCACGCATCCGAATCCGGGCCTCGTGGTGCGCACCATCGGCCCGGCCGCGGTGCGCGTGTCCCACGTGCGGGTGATTGCCGGGGCCGTGGTTGACCGGGGTTTGCCGCCGTAGCACGAACTCGTGGGCCGGTGGCCGGACTTGGCGTGGAAACCCTCCGCATGAGCGAATCCGGGGCGGGTCGGCGGCGCGCGGGCGGCGGGGCGAGAAGCCTGGTGGGGCGGCGGTGGCCGGTCCGGGTTGCGACTGGTGTGCGGGATGTCGGTGTTGTCCGACAGGTTGCGACAAGTCGGTTGCGAGACGGTATTTTTGACTTTCAGTCAGGATGTCCTGAACTTGGCTATGCTGCACCACCACGCCTCCGGAGCCGGTCCCCCGTTTGTCCCCGTACTGTTCCGATTGTCTGAGGATGCTGAATGCTTCGAGCTGGATCGTCGCCCACCAGACGGCGCCGAGCGCCCCTGCTCGGCTGGCTGTTGCCGACGGCCGTGATGGCGGCGGCCGTGGCGGTCGCCGCGGCGGTGGTGGCCGCCGGGGCCCGGGCCGAGGTGCTGTGGTGCGGGGCGACGGGCACCGTGCTGGTGGCCGTGGTGGCCGCCGAGTCGGCCCGCCGCGGGCGGGCGCTGAGTGAGTCGCGCGACCGGCACGCCCGGCAGGTCGAGGACCTCCAACGCCGGCTGGCCGGGCAGGAGGACGAGCTGGACCGGCTCGCCCGGGGCGAGATGCGCAGGATCGTCGCCGGGGCCCGGTACGGCTACTCCTTCGACATCCTGACCCGCCCGTTGGAGGAGGGCGACGCACCCGTCTCGCCGAGGTTCCGCCGCTCCCTGGTGGCCGTCGCCGAGGGCGTCGCCAAGGCCGTCGACGACGAGGTCAGCCGGCGCGACTCGGCCGAGCGGGCCTTCGTCAACATCTCCCGCCGGGTACAGGCCATCATCCACCGGCAGGCCAAGGACCTGCGGGAGATGGAGGACCGGCACGGCAACGACCCGGCGGTCTTCGACGACCTGCTGCGCCTGGACCACGGCAACGCGCTGACCGGCCGCCTCGCCGACAGCATCGCCGTCCTGTCCGGTGCCCGCCCCGGCCGCCAGTGGACCCGTCCGATCGCGCTCTACAGCGTGCTGCGCGGCGGCATGTCCCGGATCCTGGAGTACCAGCGGGTGGACCTGCACCCGGTGGCCCAGATCTCCGTCACCGGACCGGCCGTCGAACCGCTGATCCACGCCGTCTCCGAGTTGCTCGACAACGCCACCCGCTACTCCCCGCCGCACACCCACGTGCACCTGAGCGCCTCCGAGGTGCAGAGCGGGATGGCGATCGAGATCGAGGACGGCGGCCTCGGCCTCACCGACGAGGCCCGGTTCCGCGCCGAGCGCTCGATCCGCGAGGCGATGGTCTCCAAGGACTTCGACGACCTCACCGAGTCCCCCCGGCTGGGCTTCGCCATCGTCGGCCGGCTCTGCCAGGCGTACGGCTTCCAGATCTCGCTGCGCCGCTCCGCGTACGGCGGCGTGCGGGCGGTGCTGGTCGTGCCGCAGGAGCTGCTCACCACCGCGCCGCCGACCGGGCGGGCGCACGGGATCGGCGCATTCTCCGGCCCCCGCCCGCTCCCCCCGAACCCGCCCCGGCACGCGGCCCCCGGCCGCCCCTGGGGCGCCCGGACGACCTCCGCCGGCGTCGGGCCGTCC
Organism: Kitasatospora sp. NPDC048298; assembly: GCF_043201465.1. NCBI lineage: Bacteria > Bacillati > Actinomycetota > Actinomycetes > Kitasatosporales > Streptomycetaceae > Kitasatospora > Kitasatospora sp. NPDC048298. The sequence continues at coordinate 28,464 of NZ_JBICYZ010000056.1, read as the reverse complement.
TACGGCTCGACCAACCCGTGGGGCCCCTCCGGCCCGGGCGCCGGGGACGACGAGGTGATCGTGACCGAGTGGACGCCCAACGGCCTGCCGCAGCGCCGGCGCAGCCGCCCGATGGTGCCCCGGGGCGGCTACGGCGGGGCCGCGCGCGCCGCCGCCCAGCCCGCCGGGCCGATGGCCCAGCCGTCCGGGACGATGCCCGGGTCGATGCCCGGGTCGATGCCCGGCCCGACGGCGGGGCCGATGGCGGGACCGCCGGCCCAGGCGTCGCGCCCCGCGAGGGAGCCGAAGCAGCCCGGCCTGTGGCTGGAGGACTTCATGAACGGCATCAAGGGCACCGGTCCGAGCCCGTCCGGGCCGGGCGGCACCGGACGCGGCACGGGATCCGGACACACCGGCGCCGCAGACACCAGTGAAGACACGGCAGGGAAGGGCGAGCAGTGATTCCGCACCGCAGCAACATGGACTGGATCCTCAACGACCTCGCGCACAGCGTCCCGTGCGTGCGCCACGTCATCGTGCTGTCCGCCGACGGCCTGCGGATCGCCCAGTACGGCACCGACTCGGACACCGCCGACCGCCTCGCCGCCGCCTGCGCCGGGCTGCAGAGCCTGGCCGGCGCGATCGGCCACGAGTTCCCGCACGGCGACGGCTCGATGCGGCTGGTGGTGATCGAGGTGGACGGCGGCTACTTCTACCTGATGGCGGCCGGCGACCGCGCCTACCTCGCGGTGCTCGCCGAAGAGGGTGTGGACGCCGGGCTGGTGAGCCACCAGATGCGCGACCTGGTCGCCCGGATCGGCGAGCACCTCTCCACGCCGCCGCGCAACCCCGAGGCGGTCGCGTGAACGGGCACCCGGCCCGTCCCGCCGCGACGGGTTCCGGCGGCGGGACGGGCACATGAACGAGCACAGTGAGGCGGTGGCATGACGGCCGAGCAGGGTGGCTGGGACGGCCCTGAGCCGGACCGGCTGTACGTGATCACCCGGGGCCGCAGCGGCCCCGCCGGACCGGGGGTCTTCGACCTGGTCACCCTGATCGTCTCCCGCGCGGAGCCGACCCCCGCCCACCAGCCGGAGCAGGCCGCCATCCTGCGGCTGTGCCGCTCCCCGCTCTCGGTCGCGGAGGTCTCCGCGTACCTGGAACTGCCCGTCAGCGTGGTCATCGTGCTGCTGGCGGACCTGCTCGACGACGGGCTGATCGAGGCCCGCAGTGCCGCCGTGCCCGCGGCGGAACTCCCCGACCGTGCCCTGTTGGAGGCGGTGATCCATGGACTTCAACGGCTCTGACACGGTGGTCGGGCCGGCCGGTGCGGACGTGCTGCCGGACACCGTCACCACGGCGGTCAAGGTGGTGGTCGTCGGCGGCTTCGGCGTCGGCAAGACGACGCTGGTCGGCTCGGTCAGCGAGATCCGCCCGCTGACCACCGAGGAGACCATGACCCAGGCCGGGGTCGGGGTGGACGACCCGACCGGGGTGGAGCAGAAGACCTCCACCACCGTGGCCATGGACTTCGGCCGGATCAGCATCAGCGACCGGCTCGTGCTGTACGTCTTCGGCACCCCCGGCCAGGAGCGGTTCTGGTTCCTCTGGAACGGCCTGTTCGAGGGCGCCCTGGGCGCGGTGGTGCTGGTGGACACCCGCCGGCTGGAGGTCAGCTTCGAGGTGATCGGGCGGCTGGAGGAGCGCGGCGTGCCCTTCGTGGTGGCCGTCAACGGCTTCGCGGAGGCGCCGGCCGTTCCGGTCGACGAGCTGCGGGGCGCGCTGGACCTGCCGCCCGAAGTGCCGATCGTCACGTGCGACGCGCGCAGCCGGGAGTCCGGCCGGGACACCCTGATGACCCTGATGCACTACCTGTACGAGCTGGCCGCCCCGTCAGTCCCGGCGCCGTCGGCCCCGGCCCCGGCCCCGGCCCCGGCCCCGTAGCCCGTACGACCGGGCGAGCGTACGACCGCCCGTCACCGAACCCCATCCGCGACCGGAGACCTCCTTGACCACCCCGTTCCCCGAACCCGCCGGCCCCGCCCACGTGTCGGCCGCCGTTCCGCCGCCCGGCTGCCCGGCCCACGCGAGCGGCGGCGCCGTCTCCCCGACCGGCCCCGGCGGCCTGCGCCGGCTGTACGGCCCGGAGGCCGAGACCGACCCGGCGGGCCTGTACGAGAAGCTGCGCGCCGAGCACGGCGAGGTGGCCCCGGTGCTGCTGCACGGCGACCACCGGGCCTGGCTGGTGCTCGGCCACGGTGCCAACATCACCGTGATGCGCACCCCCTCGCTGTTCTCCCGGGACTCGCGCCTGTGGAGCGCCTTCCGCAACAACGAGGTTCCGGCGGACTCCCCGCTGCTGCCGGTGGTCGCCTGGCAGCCGATCTGCGTGTTCGCGGACGGCGACGAGCACCGCCGGCTGCGCGGCGCCCTGCTGGACGGTCTGAACGGCTTCGACCGGCGCGGCATCCGCCGCCACGTCCGCCGCTTCACCACCGACCTGGTCCAGGTGGTCGGGCCGACCGGGCGGGCCGAGCTGATCTCCCAGTTCGCCGAGCACCTGCCGATGCTGGTGATGACCAAACTGCTCGGCATGCCGGACGAGTACGGGCCGCAGCTGGTGACCGCCGCCCGGGACCTGCTGAAGGGCACCGAGACGGCGATCGCCAGCAACGAGTACGTGGTCGCCGGTCTGCGCCGGACCATCGCCATCAAGCGGGAGAGCCCGGGCGACGACCTGACCAGCCGTCTGCTGGCGCACCCGGCCGGGCTGACCGAGGACGAGGTGATGGAGCACCTGCGGGTGGTGCTGCTGGCCGCGAACGAGACCACCGTCAACCTGATCGCCGACTCGCTGAAGATGGTGCTCACCGACCCGCGCTTCCGCGCCCACCTCTCCGGCGGCCAGATGACCCTGGGCGAGGCGCTGGACCAGGTGCTCTGGGACTCCCCGCCGATGTCCCTGGTGGCCGGCCGCTGGGCGACCGCCGACACCGAGCTGGGCGGGCAGCGGATCGGCGCCGGGGACCTGCTGCTGCTCGGGCTCGCGGCCGGCAACGTCGACCCGGTGGTCCGGCCCGACCTGACGGCACCGCTGTACGGCAACCGCTCCCACGTGTCCTTCGGCGCCGGGCCGCACGAGTGCCCCGGCCAGGACATCGGGCGGCACGTCGCCGAGGCCGGGATCGACATCCTGCTCACCCTGCTGCCGGACGTCCGGCTCGCGGTGCCCGAGGAGGAGCTGACCTGGAGCTCGGCCTGGATCTCCCGTCATCTGACGGCGCTGCCGGTGGAGTTCACGGCCCGCGACATCGAACCGGACCCGGTCTCGGTGGCGGAGGCCGAGCAGGCGGAGGCGGAGCAGGCCAGGGCGGAGCACGCGGACGCTGCGCCGCGTCGGGCGGAAGCGGACCGGGCGGACGCGGACCGGGCGGCACCGGCCGTCCCGGCGGCCCGGGGTGCCGAGCGCGCCGGGCCGCCGGGGCAGGCGGCCCCGACGGTCCCGGCGCAGCGCCGCAGTTGGTGGGACGCGCTCACCGGCCTGTTCCGGCGCTGAGCGGCCCGGTCGTACGGGTCGGCAGGGACGGGCCCGGTCAACCGTCCGTGCGGCGCCGGTACAGGGTGAAGGTGTCCACCGGGCTGAGGTCGCCGTGCGGCCCGTCGAAGGTGTAGTAGGTGACCTTCATGGTGGTGGTGCCGCCGCGCCGGTCGCCCGGGTCGACCTCGAAGGCCGCGAAGCCGTGGGCGTGCTCGCGGTCCTGGACGGCGGCCCAGGGCGCGTCCTCGGTGAGCCAGATCGACTCCCGGTACGGCGCACCCGGCCTCGGGTCCTCCAGTCCCATCACCACCCGGCCCTTGGGCTGTTGGAAGAGGTCGTCCTGGGTGGTGGCGGTGTTGCCGCCGGCGCCGATGATCATGTGGACGGTGCCGCGCCCGGTGTCGATCAGGTCGGTGCGGGTACCGGTCGGCACCGGGGTGCGGGTGTCGTTGGGCAGGGTGCCGCGCACGGGGTGGGAGCGCTCGTAGTAGTGCTCGTGGCCGCACACCACCAGGTCGACCCCGTAGGCGTCGAACAGCGGGCCCCAGGCCTCCCGGAGGCCGAGGTCGCTGCCGGAGCCGTGCATCGAGCTGGAGATCATCGGGTGGTGCATGCAGACGACGATCCAGTCGATCCCCCGGTTGTTCCGGGCCGACCGCAACTCCCGTTCCAGCCAGCGCCGTTGGGCGCCACCGGAGTAGCCGCGCAGGTAGACGTCGCCGGAGTTCTGGATCGCCTCGTCGTCGTTGGCGAGGCTGATGAACCGCACCGAGCCGACGGTGAAGGCGTACCACATACCCCTGGTCTCCTCGTCGGAGGAGGCCGAGGACTCGGGGAGGTCGAAGTAGGCCTGGTAGCCGAGCGCGCCGATCGGGCCGTTGCCGCCCTCGTTCTCGTGGTTGCCGACGCAGGGCATCCAGGGCCGCAGCCGGGTGGACCGGCTGTTGCCGATGAACCAGTCGGCCCAGGTCGCGGTGCGGCTCTGGCCGTGGCGGCCGGCGTAGGAGGAGTAGCAGAGGTCGCCGTTGACGAGGTTGAACAGCGGCCCGACGCGCTCGACTGCGGCGACGATGTCGGCGGAGGCCGAGGTGCCGACCTGGCTGCTCATGTACACCGGGTACTTGCCGAGCGGGGAGGGCATGCCGTCGGGGAAGGTGATCCGGCGGCGGAGGTTGGGCGCGCCCTGGTCGCCGAAGCTGGTGAAGGTGAAGGGGGCACGGCCGCGCGGGGCGGTGGTGAAGGTGCCGGTCTCGGCGGTGGCGCCGTCGTGGCCGGCGCTGTAGAGGTAGGTGGTGCCCGGGCGCAGGCCGGTGAGCCGCGCGTGGTGGACGTACACCTCGACCTTGTCGATCGAGTCCCGGTAGGTGCGGGTCTCGGCCTGGACGACCCGGCCGAGGCCGCCGTCCGGCGAGCCGTACCGCACCTGGGGGCGGCGCACGGACTGCGGGGTGAGCCAGGAGACGGTCATCTCCGTGCCGGCGTCGGTGCCGAACTGGAGGTGCAGTCCGGCCACTCCGGCCGTTCCGGCGCGGTGCGGGGTGGTCAGCAACAGCGGGCTGGTGGGGGCGTCGTCGGCCGGTTGGGCGGCCGCGGGTTGCGCGGCCGCCGTCGTGCCCGTCGCCACCAGGGCGGCTCCGGCCGCCGAGGTGCCCTTGAGGATGGACCTGCGTGCAATGGTCATGAAAACTCCGCCTGTCGAGTGGGGGGTTCGACGGGCAGTCACTTTAATGACATGTGCACGTAAAGACGATCGTTTTGACGGATCGATTTGACGGAACGTCAGAAATGGTGGGCTTCGGCTACGCCTTGCGACCGACTCCTCCGTACACCCCGACCTCGTCCCCGCCCCAGGCCCCGGCGGGTTCCGGGTGCCAGCGGTTGACCGGGACGACACCCGGGTCGTCCAGCTCCAGCCCGGTGAAGAAGCGCTCGACGCGCTCCCGCGAGCGGAAGTGGAGCGTGATCCCGGCCTCCGCGTAGCGGCGGGAGGCGATCTCGGCACGCTCCGGCGCGAGGTCGGCCGTCGCGGCGGAGAGGGCGAGGAAGCTGCCGTCGGGCAGGGCGTCCATGAGCTTGCGGACGGGCGGGTGCACGACCTCGTCGGAGAGGAAGTGGACGATGTTGATCAGGGTCAGAGCGACCGGCTGGCGCAGGTCCAGAGTGGCGGCCACCGCCGGGTCGGCGAGGAACCGTTCCGGTTCGCGCAGGTCGCCCTGGGCGTAGGCGGTACGGCCCTCGGGGGTGCTGGTGAGCAGCGCGCGCGAGTGGGCGAGCACGATCGGGTCGTTGTCGACGTAGACCACCCGGCAGGCCGGGTCGACGGCCTGCACGACCTCGTGCAGGTTGGGCGCGGTGGGGATGCCGGTGCCGACGTCCAGGAACTGGCGGACGCCGTGCACCGCGGCGAGCCGGCGGACCATCCGGTGCATCACGGCGCGGGCGGCGGTGGCGTCCGCGCGCACGCCCGGCAGCTCGGCGAGCACGCGGTCGCCGACCTCGCGGTCCGCCGGGAAGTTGGTCTTGCCGCCGAGCAGGTAGTCGTAGACCCGGGCGGAGTGCGCCCGGTCGGTGTGCAGGTCCACCTGCGGCCGCTCCTCGTACCCGGGCTCGGTCAGCCAGCTCTCCGACAGGCCGGCGCCCGGCGCGCAGTCGTCCGACAGGTCGAAGTCCGGTATGTCGTCACCCGGTATGTCGAAACCCGATGTGGTGGTACCCGATGTGGTGGTACCCGATATGTCGGTACCCGATGCGTCCGTGTCCACGCTCGCCCTCCCCGCTCAGCGATGGTCCGGACCACTCAACCACAGCGGATGACTGTCCGTCAGGCGGTTTCCGCTGTCCGCTGGACCGCCCTTTCCGCCCCTCGGACGGCCGCGGCGAAGGACGGCACCCTCATCGCCGTCAGCAGCGCGACGGCCGGCCCCGCCGTGCAGACGGTGACGTACACCGGGATGACGCCCAGCAGGTGCCGGGAGCCCAGCCACTCGGCGAACAGCGGGAAGGTGCCGCCGAACGCGGCGATGGTGGCCGCGTTGACCACGCCGAGGCCGACCGCCCGCACCTCCGTCGGGAAGAGCAGTCCGGTGAAGACGTTGAGCGTGCCGAGCACCGTCGCCACCAGCATCCCCAGCACCACGGCGACGACCTGGAACGGCAGCCAGCCCTGGCGCAGCCCCGCGAGCAGCACCCCGACCAGCGGGATCGGCAGACCGAAGCCGAGCCGGGCGACCGGCAGCAGGCCGAAGCGGTCGGCGGCGGCGCCGGTGAGCAGCATGGTGACCAGCACGACGCAGAGCACCACGGTCATGAAGGAGGCCGCCTCCTCCTTGCCGATCACGTGGTAGGCGGCGGCGTACTGCGGCAGGTACGCCAGCGCGAAGTAGTAACCGACCGTCCCGCCCAGGGTGTTGAGGAAGACGGTGAGCGCCGCCCAGCGGTGCTCGCGCAGGGTCCGCAGGATCGACGGCCGGGCGGAGCGGCGCGCGTGCTCCCGGGCGCGGCGGAACTCCGCGCTCTCCGGCGCCCACCGCCGCACCCAGACGGCGGCCAGCCCGAGCAGCGCGGCGACCACGAAGCCCCAGCGCCAACCGCCGTTCTCCAGGCCGGACTTGCCGATGGTGTGGAGCAGCAGGGTGAGCAGCGCGAAGGAGAGCAGCGAGCCGATGATGATCCCGCCGTAGGAGACCGAGCTGAAGGCGAAGCGATGCCGCGGCGGGGCGGTCTCGGTCACGTACGCGGCGACGCTGGGCGCCTCCCCGCCGAAGGCGAGGCCCTGGACGATCCGCGCGAGCACGGCCAGCAGCGCCGCCCAGATCCCGATGGTGCCGTGGCCCGGGATCAGGGCGATGCCCAGGCTGGCGACGGCGATCACCGCCATGCCGAGGCTGAGCGCGAAGCGCCGCCCCCGGGTGTCACTGATCCGCCCGATCAGGTAGGAGCCGACCGGCCGGGCAACGAAACCCACCGCGAAGGTGACGTACGCGCCGAGCACGCCGCTGACGCCGTGCTTGCCGTGCCCGAAGAGGTCCGCCGCGAAGTAGGGCGCGAGGACGGCGTAGATGCTCCAGTCGAAGGACTCGACCACCGAGCCGACCGTCGCCGCGGCCAACTCCCGTCGCCGCCCGTCGGCTTGCGCCTGCTGACGGAGCGGGGCCACCGCACTGCTTTCTGTCATGACCTCAGCATGGCACCGTTCGGACCCCCGGGGGAATCACTCGTCACACCCGGGCGCACGGCGTCGCGCGGAGCCCTTGCGCGGCACTCTGAGAATCCCATGTGACTGACGTGACGGGCAGGTGATATTTGTGTGCGGTGCATTCCATGATCACCCGTACCCCGCGGCGCGCCCTGCCCGCCGCCGTCGCAGCCGTAGCCGCCGCCGCCCTGCTGGCCGGTTGCACCAGCGGGGGCGGCACCGCCGCCGCACCCGCGACCACCTCGGCCGCCGCCACGACACCGAGCGCCACCACGGCCCCGACGCCGACGGTCAAGCCCACCGGCGCCGCCGACCCGGCGCTCAAGGCCTTCTACGGCCAGCAGCTCGCCTGGGGTCCGTGCGCGAAGGACGCGCGGAACGAGGCGGACACCTCGGCGCTGCAGTGCGCGGCCCTCAAGGTCCCGCTCGACTACACCGCCCCGGCCACCGGCACCCTGGACGTCGCCGTGGTCCGCAACCCGGCCACCAAGCCCGACCAGAGGATCGGCTCGCTGCTGATCAACCCCGGCGGCCCGGGCGGCTCCGGCGTCCAGATGGTCACCTTCGACCCCAAGGGCTTCGACGGCCCGGTGCACGACCGCTACGACATCGTCGGCTTCGACCCGCGCGGCACCGCCGGCACCAGCCCGCTCAACTGCCTGGACGACCAGACCCGGGACGGCTGGCTGGACACCGACCAGGCCACCGCCGACCACGGCAAGCAGCTGGCCGACGCCTGCCAGGCCAAGTACACCCAGGTCCTGCCGTTCGTCAGCACCCGCAACAGCGCCCGGGACATGGACGTGCTGCGCGCCGCCCTCGGCGACCAGAAGCTCAGCTACCTCGGCCTGTCCTACGGCACCTACCTCGGCTCGCTCTACGCCGAGGAGTTCCCGGACAAGGTCGGCCGGGTCGTCCTGGACGGCGCCACCTCGGCCTCCACCTCGCTGATCCAGCACAACATCGAGCAGCAGGCCGGCTTCGAGCGGGCCCTGAAGGCCTTCGCCGCGGACTGCGTCACCAAGGACGCCTGTTCGCTCGGCAAGGACCCCGACCAGGCGGCGGAGAAGCTCGCCGCGTTCCTCGACGGGCTCAAGGACAAGCCGCTCAAGACGGAGAAGGGCCGCACCCTGACCTCCAGCATCGCCTGGACCGGTGTGCTCAGCCGGCTCTACGGCGGTGAGAAGGCCTGGACCGGCCTGCGCAACTCCATCGGCTGGGCGATGGTCCGCGGCAAGGGCGACTACCTGCTCGACCTCGCCGACGGCTACAACGGCCGTGACAAGGACGGCCACTACAGCCCCTCGGCGGACGCCTACACCGCCATCCACTGCGCCGACGGCGCCACCGACGCCCCGGCCGGAGAGGCCCTGCAGGCCGCGCTGACCGACCTCGCCGCCAAGGCCCCGCTGGTCAGCAGGCACGACCCGACGGCCGCGCTGTTCGACCCGGACTGCCGGATCTGGCCGTTCCGCGCCACCGAGAAGCCGCACACGATCAAGTCGGCCGCCGCCACCCCGATCGTGGTCGTCGGCACCACCGGCGACCCGGCCACGCCGTACGCCTGGGCCGAGAAGCTCACCGCCGAGCTCGGCAACGCCGTCCTGCTCAGCCGCGACGGCGAGGGCCACACCGGGTACGGAGCCAGCAAGTGCATCCGCGCCTCGGTGGACGCCTTCCTGCTGGACGGCACCGTCCCGGCCGCCGGCATCCACTGCCCGACGGACTGACCGCTCGACCCACCCAGCGGCGGCGGCGCCGGGCCTGCGAGCCCGGCGCCGCCGCCGCTTTCGCAGTCACGAAGGGCTCAGAGCCAGCCGCGTCGGGCCGCCTTCAGCCCGGCCTCGAACCGGCTGGTCGCCTCCAGGCGCTCCATCAGCCCGGCCATCTGCCGCCGCACCGTCCGCATCGAGACCCCGAGGCGCTTGCCCGCGGCCTCGTCCGTCATCCCGGACGCCAGCAGCCGCAGCAGTTCCTTGTCCCCCGGGGCGATGCCGTCCTCCGGCGCCCGCTCGCGCGCGGCACCCAGGGGAACGGCCGTGTCCCAGGTCTGGTCGAAGAGCGCGACCAGGGTGGCCACCATTCCCGGCGAACTGGTGCAGAGCGCGCCCAGCCGGGAGTTGTCCGGATCGATCGGGACGAGGGCCGTGACCCGGTCGAAGATCAGCACCCTGGCGGGCAGGATCGGGCTGGTCCTGACCTCGCCGCCGCGCTCGGTGGTCCACTGGGCGTAGGCGAGCGTGGCCGGGTCGTTGCGGACGCTGTCCTGGTAGACGGCGCACATCCGCACGTTCCGCCTCAGGGCCTGCTCGTCGAGCACCCGCGAGGCCGCCAGGCTCTCCTCGGACTGGGCGCCGCCCGGGATGATCGACAGGCACTCCGTGTGGAGCCGGCGGGTGAGGATCTCGAGCCGGCCCTGGATGGCGTCGAGGCCGACGAGGCGTTCGTTGCCGTCCCGGTCGGTGTCGGGGCGCAGCGCCGAGTACTCGGCGACCGCCCTGGCCGCGGCCGCCTTACCGGCCGCCAGGGCGTGGTGCCGCCGGGCCAGTTCCTCCTCCTGACGGTGGAGCAGGTGGGCGAGGCCCGCCTCGGGGCTGACGGCCCGGAGCCCTCCGACCGCCTCCCTGGACGGCGCCAGCAGGCCGAGTTCGACCAGTCGGTCGAGCGCGTCCCGGAGCTGTGACTCGGTGACGCCGACCTGTTCCGCGAGATCGGTGAGACGACTGGAGGCCCCTTCCAGCATCTCCCGGTAGACCTTCTCCGTGCAGGTGTCCAGCCCGAACGCTTCCAGCACTTCGCATCCCCCAGCTCCACAGTCGGCGTCGGCGATCCCCACCGGTGACGATCATAATCGCCGTTCCCCGTTCCTTCACCTGGCACCAACCGATTCCACCCATGGGCACGCCCCGCCCGGCCCCGCCCGGCCCCTGCCGGTCCTGTCACGGCCTGTCACGGCCTGCCACGGGTGAACGCCGACCGGGCCCCCACCGCCGCACGGTGGGGGCCCGGTTCCGGGGATCAGGCTCTCGGTTCTGTTCCTCGGTTCCGCGTCGGGTCGTGCGCCTGCGCTCAGAGCAGGTCGCTGACCTGCGAGAAACCGTTGTCCGGCCACATGCTGTAGCCGCTCGCGGTGTTCAGCGTCCCGTTGCCGTTGCCCGTCCACAGCAGCAGATTGCCGTCCGACAGCTTGCCCGCGATGTCGGCCTTGCCGTCACCGTTGAAGTCACCCGCCACCAGGTCGGACACGGCCTTGAAGCCGTTGTCCGGCCACATGCTGTACCCGGTCGTCGGGTCCAGCGTCCCGTTGCCGTTACCCGACCACAGCAACAGGGTGCCGTCCGACAGCTTGCCCGCGATGTCCGTCTTGCCGTCACCGTTGAAGTCTGCCGCCACCATCTCGCCGACCTGGCCGAACCCGTTGTTCGGCCACATGCTGTACCCGCTCGCGGTGTTCAGCGTCCCGTTCCCGTTGCCGGTCCACAGCAGCAGATTGCCGTCCGACAACTTGCCCGCGATGTCGGCCTTGCCGTCCCCGTTGAAGTCACCCGCGAGCAGGCTTTGCACGTCCTTGAAGCCGTTGTCGGGCCACATGCTGTAGCCGGTCGTGGGGTCCAGCGTCCCGTTGCCGGTGCCCGACCACAGCAGCAGGTTCCCGTCCGACAGCTTCCCGGCGACGTCCGTCTTGCCGTCACCGTTGAAGTCCGCCGCCACCATCTCGCTCACCTGGCCGAACCCGTTGTTCGGCCACATGCTGTACCCGCTCGCGGTGTTCAGCGTCCCGTTCCCGTTGCCGGTCCACAGCAGCAGATTGCCGTCCGACAACTTGCCCGCGATGTCGCGCTTGCCGTCGCCGTTGAAGTCGACCCGGGCCGGGTCGGCCGTGGGCTGCGGGTTCGGGGCGGAACCGGAGACGGCCACGTCGAGGTAGTCCCGGTCGATGTTCAGGGTGTAGCCGCCCCAGCTCTCCGTCACGTCCCCGCTGTACTGGTGGACGCGGGAGTGATTGACCCACAGGTCACCCGGGACGTACGGGTCGGCGGTGTCGGCCTTCCCGTTCCAGTTCGCGTAGTAGAGCACGTCCGGGATGGTGTAGCCCTTGTCCCGGTTCCGGACGATGTCGGCGATGCCGCTGGAGGAGGAGCTGTAGACCGAGGACTTGTAGCCGCGCTCGTGGAGCCGGCTGGTCCAGGCCGAGACGAAGGCCAGGACCGACGAGCTGTACTGGGGGGCGTAGTTCTCCATGTCGTAGTGGAGCAGGCTGCCCTGGCCGAAGCCGAGCGCCTGGGCCTTGGCGACGGCGTCGTCGGCGGCGGCCGCGCCCTGACTCGCGGGGTTGGTGATCCGCGGGGCCTGGACGCCCGCGTAGATCGGCAGGAACCGCCAGCCGTCGCCGGCCTGTTGGCGGACCCAGTCCGCGGTGAGGTTGTCCTGGGTGCAGGTCCGCTCGGCGCCGCCGATGTAGATGCCCACGGCTCCGTACGGCGAGGCGGACTTCCAGGCCCGCATCAGCGCGGACGAAGGGGCGGTGCAGGCGTCGAAGCCCTTGCCGGTGAAGTCGGTGCTGCCGGCCGGGAGGGCGACCGTGGTGGTGAGGGCCTGCACCCCGGCGGCCGGGGCCTCGGCGGAGGAGGCGTCGGCGGCCGGGGCCTCGGCGGAGGGCTTCTTCCCGGCTGCGGCGGGCGCCGCCGCCGTGGACGGCAGTCCCGCCTCGGCGACGACGGAGCGGACCAGCGCCTCGTCGTCCCCGTAGGTGGCGGTGACCCGGAGGCCGCCCGCGGTGGCGGTGAACTCGCGGCTCATCGGGTCGGCGGTGACGCCGGGCGCGGAGCCGGCGTCGGCCGGCCGGACGCGCAGCGTCTCCGTGCGGCCGATCAGGCCTGACGGGCAGTTCATGCCCTCGCCGGGGGTGCCGAGGTAGATCGCGTGCCGGTCGAGTCGGACGCAGGCCGTGGGGTCGGTGGCGAGGTCGACCACCTGCCAGTCGGCGGGAACGGTGAACCGGTGGCCCAGGTAGGTCACCGACTGGGTGTCGGACGGGACGGTCGGGGTCGGGGCGGCGACGGCCGCTCCGACGGTGACGGCGGAGAGCACGAGGGAGCTTGCGGCGGCGAGCAGGGCGCGGCGGGCACGCATGGGGATCACCTTGTCGTGTGTGGAAGGGAGTTCGGTCACGGGTTCGCAGCGCCGCGTCAGCCGATGAGGGGGTCGACGGCCTTGAAGCCGTTGTCCGGCCACATGCTGTAGCCGCTCGCGGTGTTCAGCGTCCCGTCGCCGTTGCCCGTCCACAGCAGCAGGTTGCCGTCCGACAGCTTGCCCGCGATGTCGGCCTTGCCGTCGCCGTTGAAGTCGTCGGCGACGAGGTTGTCGACGGCCTTGAAGCCGTTGTCGGGCCACATGCTGTAGCCGCTCTTGGTATCCAGCGTGCCGTTGCCGTTGCCCAGCCACAGCAGCAGATTGCCGTCCGACAACTTCCCGGCGATGTCCGTCTTGCCGTCACCGTTGAAGTCCGCCGCCACCATCTCGCCGACCTGGCCGAAGCCGTTGTCGGGCCACATGCTGTAGCCGCTCTTGGTGTCCAGCGTGCCGTTGCCGTTGCCCAGCCACAGCAGCAGATTGCCGTCCGACAGCTTTCCGGCGATGTCGGCCTTGCCGTCACCGTTGAAGTCGCCCGCGACCAGGCTGCTGACGTCCTTGAAGCCGTTGTCCGGCCACATGCTGTAGCCGCTCGCGGTGTTCAGCGTCCCGTCGCCGTTACCGGTCCACAGCAACAGGTTGCCGTCCGACAGCTTCCCGGCGATGTCCGTCTTGCCGTCACCGTTGAAGTCCGCCGCCACCATCTCGCTCACCTGGCCGAAGCCGTTGCCCGGCCACATGCTGTAGCCGCTCGCGGTGTTCAGCGTCCCGTTCCCGTTGCCCGTCCACAGCAGCAGGTTGCCGTCCGACAGCTTTCCGGCGACGTCGGCCTTGCCGTCACCGTTGAAGTCGAGGCGGAGCTTGGGCGGCTCCGGCACCGCGTCGTCGACGATGTTCTTGTAGCGCAGGCCGACGTAGTAGCTGGTGGGCCAGCCCTCGACGCTGCTGCTGTTGATGTTGGCGCGGGTCGGGCCGTGGGTGGGGTCGTTGCGGTTGCTCTCCGCGTAGTACGTGAAGTCGCCGTTGGCCTTGTTGGTCCAGCCCGCGAACAGGAAGGTGTGCTCGGCGGTGTAGTCGAGCGCGTCACCCGGCTTCAGGTCGGAGAACGGGACCTTCGTGGACACGTTGGGCAGGGTCTGGGTGACCAGGCTGCTGGTCAGGTGCCAGGCCATCGAGATGTACCCGGAGCAGTCCTCTCGGTAGGTCCCGTTGCTGTCGGTCCACCAGCCGCCCTGGTTGTACGGGACGTGCTGGTCCACCCAGCTCTGGGCGCGGGCCAGGACCTCGCTGCGGGTGATGGTGCCGCCGGCGCTGGACGCCGCCTGGACCGGCGCCGCGGCCGTGAACACGGTGGCGCAGGCGGAGGCCGCGACGAGGGCCGCCAGCGAACGGGTTGCGGCGCGGGAGGTGCGGGAGGAACGGGACATGAGGGTTCTCCTTCTCGGTGTCGGCGTCGCGATGACGCCCGGTGACGGTGCTGTCAGTGCTGCTGCGGAGCGGCCGGCGCGGTGCCCAGCCGGTCGGCCAGGCCGGTCAGGGCGCTGCGGTCCTCGGCCTCGGTCGGCGCGCCCGCGCCGCTGGTACCGGGGGTGCCGTCGGGGACGGCGAACTGGAGGACGGCCAGGACGTTGTCCCGGCGGACCAGGTAGACGTGGCCGGTCTGCGGGCCCGGGGCGGACTGCCCGGCGACCGCCGTCCACTGCCGCGCGTAGGCCGTGCCGTCGTCGGTGGTCGCCGTGGTGGTGACCTCGGCGTCCTGCGGCAGCTTCGCCTCGCGCTGCAGGGCGCGGGAGGTGTCCCGGCAGGCGTCCATCGCGGCGCGGAGGTCCGCGTACGCCTGCTGGGCCGCCGTGGCGTCGCGGTAGCTGAAGGTGTCCTGGATGGCGGGGGTCCTGAAGGCGCTGACGTAGCCCTGCTGCTGCCAGGTCGTGGCGCCCTTGACGGTGGCGCACTCGTTGAGGCGGACGTCATGGGTGACGGCCTGGGTGTTCGGCGGCGCGATCGGCTTCCACGAGGCGGCGGCGTTGGCGGGCAGTCGGTCGGGCGGCAGCGGAGCGGGCAGGGCCGCCGGCGCCTGCTCCCCGCCCTTGGGGGCGGGCGCCGCCGTGCCGGGCACGGGGGCGGGCGGCACGGTCGGGGCCGCCTCCGCGGAGGGCGGGGCCGGTGCCGCCGGGCTGCCCGGTCCTGACGGCACCTCGGACGCCGCCTCGGTGGGAGCCCCGGCCTCGGCGGCCGGGGAGGGCGGCGAGGGTGTCGGCGACGCGGCCGGGGCGCTGACCTCGGTCCGGGCGGGCGGCACCGCCGAGGCTCGGGTGCCGGTGTCGAGGCCGGCCCAGGCGAGGCCGCCTGCGGTGACGGCGCAGAGCGCGACGGCGGCGCGGACGAGATTCGACTTCGTGGTGGCCATGGCGGGCTCCTCCTGGGCGGGTAATGGCATGGGCACGTCAGAACATGGGTGGTGACGGTCGGTCGGATGCGGGACCGACGGTCCGGTCCCGGAGCAGGGATCAGTGCTGGATCAGTGGCGGATCACTGGTGAATCAGGGCGAGGCCGTGCCGGGAGAGCGGTTCGCGCACCCGTTCCAGCAGGGTTCGCACCGTGTCGAACGCGGCCGCCTCGGAGTCGGAGCGGACGAAGAAGTAGAGCTCCATCCCCTCGGCCGTAAGCCGGACGGTGAGGTGTTCGAGCCCCTCAGAGGGCCTGGCATGAGCCCAGATCAGGTCCTCGACGACCGGGCCGGCGGGTTCGACCGATCCGGTCGGGGGCCCGCCCCTCGAGGCCTCCAGCAGGGCGAACACGATCCGCACGGAGTTCAGTCCCACCCGATCACGCTCGACGGCCCATCCCAGCCGATGACGTTCGTCGGCGCGTCCCAGCCGATCACACCCGTCGGCCCGTCCCACCCGATGACCCCCGTGGACGCGCCGCCGTCGGCCGTGCCCGGGGCCCCGGCCGTGGCGGAGGTCCCGGCCGTGGCGGGGGTGTCGTCCGCGACGGCGGCCGGGGCGCAGGCGAGCGACAGCAGGGCGGCGGCACCGGCGGACAGCAGCAGAGCGGCGCGGAACATGGTTATCCCCCAGGACAGGAATCGGTGGAGCGGGCCGAATGCGGGCCCTTGCGGTCTGCGGGGTCCGTCCGGGAGTTGGCGTCCCGTCCGTTCTCCCCGCTGACCACAATCCTGCTGGTCCGGCCGTCCCCCGGGAACGGGTACGGGCTGTCACCTATGGGTCGGGCCACTTGGTGCCACCGATCACGGCGGCGATTATGATCGTCACGGCCCGAGGGCATCGAACCCCGATTCGGCGGCCGTCGACCGGGAGACACAGGAGGGGACTCCCGGTGGCGCCGCCGGGGCCCGACTCCTGACCGGGCGTCGGGCCCCGCCCGCCCGGGGTTCTCAGTCGTCGCCGAGGTTCCGGTAGGCGGCCGCGACGGTGAGCATCCAGGCGATCTCCTCACGCGGGGTGCGGCCGCCGGTGGCGGCACCGGTGAGGGCGGCGGGAGGCGCCGGAGCGGGCAGGTCGCGGGTCCGGTGCAGGACCGCCGTGCGCAGCCAGCGGGCCTCGACCCGGGCCAGGTCCTCGCTCGCGTCGAGCAGCACCGCCCCTCCACCGGTCGGCGTGTCCTCCCGCAGCACCAGGACGGCGTCCCGGATGGCGAACGCCCGGTGGGCGAGGTCGACCGAGCGGTCCCCCGGGGTCAGCAGGTCCCGGAGCCGGCTGCTCGGGGTGCCGAGCACCACCTGCGGGACGGCCCCGATGACGTCCGCCCAGAGCGGGTACAGCCGCCACAGGGCGTACTGGTCGCGCACGTAGCCGACCAGGGTGCCCAGGGGCGGGACGGTCACGCCGAGCACGAACAGGACGATCATCAGGGCGGGCAGCATCTCGCAGACCGTGTCGGTGAGCGGCACCGGCTTCCCGTCCGCGTCCAGCTCGGTCGCGTCCCCGCTGCTCAGCACGAAGTACACCCGGTAGAGCGTGTAGGACAGGCCGGTGGCGCTCGCCGCCGCCAGGAGGGTGACCCCGAGCCGCACCGCCCCGCGTGGGACGCTCGCGCGGTTGGCCCAGAAGAGCGCCGCGCCCCGCGCGGTGGCCACCGCGAAGACGAGGTTGTACACCCCCAGGTACGCCGCCACCCCCGGGTCCCCGTAGTGGGCGTCGATGCCGAAGGCGCCGTCGTAGTCGTGCGGGAGGACGAGGAAGAACAGCAGGGTGAGGGCGAGGGCGGCGGCGCAGGTGAACAGCAGCCGTCCCCGGGCGGCGCCCCGTCCTTCCGGACGCCGGCGGACGGCCTGGACGTACTCCAGCAGGAAGTAGGCGGCCCCGACCCCGGCGAGGTGCTTGAGCAGCAGCGTCACGTCCCGGACCTGGGTGAGTTGCGCCAGCCCGCTCTCCACGGCCTCCGGCCTGACGCTGACGCCCAGCGCGATCGAGACGAAGCCGCCCCAGAGCGCCCGGTTGGCCCGGGTGGCGAAGGCCGTGGGCGTCCGCCAGAGCACGACCGCCCAGGCCAGTGCGGGCATCAGCCAGGTGAACAGGGGGCGCATCAGGCCTTCCTCCAACGGGGCGGGCGTACGGGGTGCAGCAGGCTCGCGGCCAGCCGGCCGGAGACCGCGCTCGGGCCGTCGTCCGTGCCGACCAGGTCGGCCAGCAGCAGGGCGATCATCTCCGCCTCCTGCTCCTCGGCGGTGTGGTAGCCGGTCCGGCCCGCGCCGAGCAGCCCGGCGATCAGCTCGGGCGTCAGATCGGGCAGCAGGACGGACAGCCGGGAGAGTTCGAACGTACCGGTGTGGCCGCACAGGACGTGGCCGAGCTCGTGCAGCTTGATCAGGTCCCGGTGGGCCGGGCTGGTGCGCGGCTCGTAGTAGACGACGTCCACGCTGGGCAGCGCGATCCACAGCCCGCAGGGCAGGTCGGGGCCGAGCGCGGGCAGCGGTTCCAGGACGATGGGCCGCCCCCGCTCCTGTTCCAGCAGCGCGCGGAAGCCCTCGACGGTGAACGGGTCGGGCAGGCTCAGCGCGGAGAGCCGCTGCTCGCAGCGACGGCGCAGGCCGCGGGGAAACGCCATGGGGCAGGGTGTTCCTAGTCGTGGAGGAGACGGACCGGACGCAGGGACCGGACGGATGGACATGTGGTCCTGCTCAGTCCCCGGCGTTCGGGTCCGGCTCCGCTCCCGCGGCGCGCTCTTCGACCTGCCGGAGGTTGTCGGCCAGGGCGAGCAGCACCCTCAGGCTGCCGTCCGAGAGCGCGGAGGCGCGCTGGACCAGGCTGACCACGCCGTCGTTGCCGAGGGCCCGCCGCAGTTCGCCGATCCGCTCCAGCTGGTCGAGCTGCTCGTCGACCACGGAGGCCTTGGCGTCGTCCAGGAAGTAGCCGGCGCCCGCGCTGATGCCGAAGCCCCGGCCCAGCCAGTCCAGCGTGTCCACGGTGGGGTTGGAGGCCTGGCCCTTCTGGTTCAGGCCGAGGTGCAGGTTGCGGACGGTGTCGCGCGAGATGACGTCCCGGCCCGCCATGCGGTTGATCCGGTCGGCGATCTCCCGGTACGCCGGGGGGCGCCCGCCCGATCTGGCCGCCTCCCGGGCCATCAACCGCTCCAGTCGGCTGGCGATCGCCGAGGCGCGGTCGACCGGGTCCTCCGGCCCGCCCGTTGCTGCAGCCCTCACCATCTGTCCCTCTCCTCGAACCGGCCACGATACCGTCGGCACCCGCCGGGTGGTAGCGGGCTCGGTCCTGGAGCTCTCGGATCCCGGGGCCCTCAGTTCCCGGGGTGGTGGAGGAACCGGTAGGTGTCCCGGTCGAGTTCGGTGACCTGGACGCCGATGGCGGCGGGCCGGTCGATCCGGGCGCGCAGGGCGGCGAGCACCCGGGCGGTCAGTTCGGCGCGCTGTGCGGTGCTGCGGCCGGCCAGGATCTTCACCTCGACCAGCACCGCGGCCTCGCCGCTCGTGCCGTCGCCGACGTGGTGCCCGCCGGCGGGGCGGAAGAGGGTCTTGCAGTCCGCCACCGTGGTGTCGATCACCTCGGTGATCGCCTGGTGGACCTCGGCGGCCAACGCCGCCCGGTCGAAGTCGAGTTCGGCCGAGTGGTCGACCAGGATCTGCGGCACGGGAACCTCCAGGAGTCGTCGCCGGACACCTCGCCCGACGCCGACGACGCTATCGGACGCGCCCTGGGCCCCGGCGCGGGGTGCCGCGCCGGGGCCCAGGAGGGGTGTGACAGGTGGAACAGTGGCCGGGTCAGCAGCCGAAGTTCACCTTGCGGAAGGTCACGTAGTGGTCGGCGGTGTAGTAGTCCTCGTGGTACTGCTTGCCGGTGACGATGCGGCGGGCGCCGCGGGTCGGGGAGCCCGGGGTGACCACGGTGTACTCGTGGTAGTAGCCGGACGTCTGCGCGGGCAGCACGCGCTCCCGGTTCTGGAAGACGACGCCGTCCTGGCTGTACGGGAAGGGACCGCCGGAGGCGATCAGGTCGAGGGTGGTGTGGGCCTGCGAGGGCAGCGCGGAGAGGCACACCGAGCCGCTCACCGCGGCGTGCGCCTCGGTGGCGACGGCGATCGGCGCGAGGGTGACCAGGGCGACGGCGGCGGTGGCGGCGACGCGGGTCTTCCACGCGCGTAGAGTTCGGGTCATGACAATCAGGATGGCGGCCGTCCCGGGCCATCGGAAGCCCCGTTCCGATTCTTCATCTCCGGTCAACTCGGCGTACCCTCCGGTGTCCTGACGCGGTCAGCCGCCGAGCCCCGGCCCGGCCGCCGCGCCGGCCTCAGCCGCGCGACAGCACCAGGGACTGCACCGACGGGAGCCTGCGCCAGTCGCTGGAGACGATACTCGCGTGCGCCTTCGCCAGCTGCTCGGTGCGGGCCCGCGCCTGGTCGGCGGTCGGGTCGGTGGCACTGATCTCCGGGGCGACCAGGTGGGAGTCCGTCATCACCAGCAGGTAGTGGGCGTTGTCGTACCAGGCCGTGTCGATGGTCCTGACGTAGGTCGAGGCGTCACCGTCGAAGACCACGAACCAGGGCCGGATCGACGCGTCGCCACCGGTGTACTGGCCGCGCGGGTCGCCGGTGGCGGCGCCGAGCACGGACGGGAACACCTGGGCCTGGCCGATCCGGCCGGCCGCCGCGAGGTCCCGCAGGTGCCGGCCCTGCTCGACGTCGGTGTGCAGGGTGTCGAAGGGGTTGCCCAGCTCGACCGTGCCCGGGATCGCGTACAGCAGCACCTTCCCGGCCAGCGCCGAGCGGCTCGGCCAGTTGCCGGCCCGCACCGCCTCGTCGACGTTCGGGTACGAGCCGCCACCGGGCTTGGCCAGCAGATCGGCCGGGCGCAGCACGGCGGAACCGAGGTGCTGGGCGATCAGCGCGTCCAGCTGGTCCGGGCCCATCCCGAGGTTGGCCGAGTAGCCGGGCTTCAGCTCCAGCTTGATCACCAGCGGCCCGGCGCCCGGGTGCGCGGCGAGCCAGACCCGGACGTCGTCCAGGCAGCTCTCCAGGTTCTGGTCGGTGCCGCCCGTGTAGAGCTGCCCGGGGGTGCCGGCGGCGGTGCAGTTGTTGGAGTTGCCGAACGGGTTGGAGTGGCTGACCTGCCACTGCTTGGTGATGATGTTCGGCCACAGGTCCAGCTCGATCATCCCGGTGCCGGTGTCCAGGCCCTGGGCCAGGTACGGGAAGGCGGCCGGGTCGTAGGTGTTGTGGATGCCGACGGTGGTCGCGGAGCCGAACGGCAGGTCGCCCGACCCGGCCGTGGTGGCGTCCGCCGGGGCGGTCGGGATCAGCGCCGCCGCGGCGGCGAGCAGGCCGGCGGCCAGGAATCCGGTCAGGGTGCGGCGTACGGTCATCGGAACGGTCCCCCCAAGTCGTGGGATGCCGGCCGCCCTGCTCCCGGGCAGCCTGACGAAGCATCGCCCGCCGGGGCGTGCTCCGGATGAAGAAGGCACGACAATAACGTGACGGCTGCACAGCTTCTCCCCCGCACCCCTCCCCTTCCTCCACGCGCTCCCCACCCGTCGCACCCGCCACGCCCACGGGACGGTGACGGACCGTCATCAGTCCGCGACACCTGGTTAGCGTGTCCCGCGAGCGGGGTGCGGGCGGCCGGCCCGAACCCCGGCACCAGCTGCGGAGGAAGCGATGTCCTTGGTCCGGGTCCACAACTTCTCGATCTCCCTGGACGGTTACGGCACGGGTGAGGGGCAGAGCCTCGACGCGCCGTTCGGCCACGCCGCCGACCGGCTGCACACCTGGTTCTTCCACACCCGGGCGTTCCGGCGGATGCAGGGCAAGGAGGGCGGCGACACCGGCGTGGACGACGCGCTGGCCCGCACCTGGGGCGACGGCATCGGCGCGGAGATCATGGGACGCAACAAGTTCGGCCCGCAGCGCGGCCCCTGGCAGGACGAGGACTGGCGGGGCTGGTGGGGGCCGAACCCGCCGTTCCACACCCCGGTCTTCGTGCTCACCCACCACCCGCGCCCCTCGCTGGAGATGGAGGGCGGGACGGTCTTCCACTTCGTCGACGCCTCACCCGAGGAGGCGCTGCGCCGGGCCCGGGAGGCGGCCGGCGGCCTGGACGTGCGGATCGGCGGCGGCCCGAGCACCGTCCGGGCCTTCCTGGAGGCCGATCTGGTCGACCACCTGCACGTGGTCGTGGTGCCGGTGCTGCTCGGCCGGGGCGAGCCGCTGTGGACCGAACTCGAGGGGCTGGAGCGGCGCTTCCACACCGAGGCGGTGGCGAGTCCGAGCGGCGTCACCCACCTGACCTTCACCCGGCCATAGGGCCCGGACACGAAACGACGGCGGCGGCCTCCCCGCGGGTACGGGGAGGCCGCCGTCGTGGTGCGTCGCTACCGGATCACAGCCTCCGGATCACGGCGCCCG
Organism: Kitasatospora sp. NPDC048298; assembly: GCF_043201465.1. Lineage (NCBI taxonomy): Bacteria > Bacillati > Actinomycetota > Actinomycetes > Kitasatosporales > Streptomycetaceae > Kitasatospora > Kitasatospora sp. NPDC048298. The sequence continues at coordinate 6,744 of NZ_JBICYZ010000056.1, read as the reverse complement.
CAGCGGCGCTACCGGGTCAGACCCGGTCGGCCGCGATCAGCACGTACTGGAAGGAGCCGTCCTTGTAGGACTCGATGAACGCCTCCTCGATGCCGGTCACCAGCGAGGTGGTGTTCCGCAGCTCCCAGTAGGGCAGGGTGTCCGGGGTCAGGTCGATGACGGCCTGCGGCACCAGGCGGTTGTCGGCCATCGCCCGCAGGTACTCGCGGCGGGAGTGGATGTTGCACTCGAAGTGGGCGTTGATCTGCGAGACCCACTTCGACGGCTGGCCGTAACGCGGGTTCCAGCAGCCGGTGATGGTGACGTACCGGCCGCCGACGCTCAGCACCCGGGAGTGCTCGGCGAACAGGTCGTGCAGGTCGACGTACATGCTGGACTCGTTGTTCCAGGAGCCCGCGACCGAGCCGGTCTCGATCGGCATGTTCAGCATGTTGGCGACCCGGGAGCGGACGAACCCGCCGATGCCCAGCTCGGCGGCGCGCTTGTTGCCGAAGTCGGCCTGCTGGGCGGAGAGGGTCAGGCCCTCGACCCGGCAGCCGAAGCGCTGGTGCGCCATCACCATCGAACCGCCACGGCCGCAACCGGCGTCGACCAGGGTGTGGTCGGCGCGGATGTCGCCCAGGTGGCTCAGCAGCACGTCGGCCTGGGCGGACTCCAGGCGGTGCAGCTCGGCGATCACCTTCTTCTCGCGCTCGCTGTCGGCCGGGTCGCCGATCGCGGCCTGGTCGATCGCACCGATGCCGTAGTGGTGGTGGTAGAGGCCGTCGACGTCACCCAGGCGGAGGTTGACCGGACGGGCCTCGTGGTCCCAGTAGCGTGCGATGTCGCCCTGGTACGGAGTCGCCGGGCCGGGGATGGCGTTGCCGGGGGTGGTGATGTCGTCGGTCACGGACATGGGTCAGCTCCTAGCGGATGGTCAGGGGATCGGTCGTCAAGGGATCGGTCGTCAAGGCAGTCGCGCCGCCGGTGGGGGTAGGGCCCACCGGAAGGGGTGGTGTCACCAGAAGTCCGGCAGCGTGTAGCGGTAGGTGTTGGTCTGGTGCCAGTAGTGGTTGCCGTCGAGCCACGCGGCCACGCCGCGCAGGAACCGTACGAGCGTGGGCACGGGGCAGGACACGGCCAGGGCCGCCGCCTCGGCCTCGAAGGCCAGCATCAGCTCGTTGTGGACCTCGACCGCCTTCAGGTAGCCCTCCTTGCGGGAGACGCCCTCACGCTCGGAGATCACCACCGGCAGGTTGAGGTGCAGTCCGGGGCTGGCGAGCTCCTTCGTGTACGAGTACAGGTCGTTGACGATGGTGGTGGCGTTGCCCGCCAGTGCGATCACCCGCTGCATCGCGGGCAGCGCGTGCAGCTCGACCGGCAGCTCGTAGCCGCCGACGGTGTCGGTGATCGTCGGGCAGGGGCGGAAGTTGTTGAACTGGCGCATGGCCAGGTACTCCCACACCTCCGGGACGTGGTCCGCCTGGTCCCAGGAGGCCTCGGCCAGGTACCCGAGGTGCAGCCGCGCCATGTCGTGCCGGAACCGGTCCGACTGGGAGGGCGTGGCGGCCCGGGTGAAGTACTCCATCGCGGAGTGGTAGGCGCGCCGGGGCGCGTCCGAGGAGAGCGAGGCCTCCCAGTCCGGGTGGTACTCCGTCGTGGTGTGCAGCGGGTCCAGCGCGGTGTGCGCGAGCAGCAGGCGGCTGCCCAGGCCGATCGGCGAACCGCCGAGGTCCTCGCAGTAGCAGTCGTCCACCGCGTTCTCGGCCACCATCAGGCGGGCCGCGAGCATCAGGTGGTCGACGCTCGGCGCGTCCGGGTGGCAGGCCACCATGTAGCGCCCGGTGGAGAAGCCGTCGAAGTCCTTGTCCCACTCCGGCGGGTAGAGCTCGACCTCCTCCATCGCCCAGACCTTGATCTCCGCGCTGAGCGCCTCCACCCGCACCGGGTCGGGCTCGGCGATCGGGTGGTGGTACAGGCCGGGGATCGGGTCGCCGCTCTTCGGCTTGCCACTCGTGGCCGCGGCTGCCGGGCCGTGGACGGTCGGACCCGCCGCGGCCGGACGCGGCGTCGCGGTCAGCGCGGACGGGACGGGCAGGACGTGACCGGACGGCACCTGGAACCCGGGGGTCTCGGGCAGCGAGACCTCGGGCACCGCGATGTCGGGCGTCGCGGCGGCGGGCTCCGCCGCGGTGCCGGGAGCCGAGGTCTCCGCAGCCGAGACCTCGGACTCGGGAACCCCGGCGGCCGGAGGTTCGACCACCGGGGCCTCGGGGGCCGGGATCTGCGACCCGAACCGCAGCCCGGAGGTGCCCAGTCCGCTGGGCCCGCCCAGGATCCGTTCGATCGCCGGCGAGCTCATGGGCCCACCGCCGGAACGGTGACGGGCCCGGATGCTGTGTCCGTTCTGGCACGCAGGGGCATGGAGCCTCCTCTGGAAGGGGTCGCACAATATGACGGGACGTCAGCTCGCCCGTCGCGACGGGGAAACCGGTTTCCGGCCCCCCGTCTCGCTCGGTTCCCCACCGTAGGCGCGAAGGCGCGTTCCGCATCGCAACGGACGATCTTCCTCACCCGATAGGGTGAACGTTCATGCTGACTGCGTTTGAATGTGCCGCAGCCGTGCATCGCCCCGCCCCAGGCCTTGGCGCCCCTGACCCGACCCGGCCACCCGACCCCGCCGCCGCCCGCGTCAACCCGGTGAAACCCAGCCGTGTCCCGCTCCGGCCTTCGGCGTTGTGCCCGTCATGGCGGGGGCTGTTCGAATGCGAAATTCAATGACCGGCGGCGCCTTCCATGTGATGGTCGCGCATCCGCACGGGCTGCGCGTCCACCCCTTCACACCTCCGCACTTCCGCACTTCCTGGAAGGAACGCGCAGTGGCAGCGATTTCGATGCCGGACTTCTATATGCCGTGGCCCGCCCGCCTCAACCCCCATCTGGAGACCGCCCGGGCGCACAGCCTGCTCTGGGTCCGCGAGACGGGCATGCTCGAACCCGTCTGGGACGAGGAGCGGTTCACCGCGATGGACTTCGCCCTCTTCGCCGCGTGGACCCACCCCGACGCCTCACCCGACGAACTCTGCCTGATGAGCGACTGGTACGTCTGGGGCTGGTACGTCGACGACTACTTCCCCCAGGCGTACACCGAGGCCGAACAGCTCGGCTCCGCCAAGGAGTACCTCTTCCGCCTGCTCGACTTCATGCCGACCGACGGCACCACCTCCGCCCTCGCCCCGGAGAACCCGCTGGAACGCGGGCTGGCCGACCTCTGGGCCCGCACCGCACCGGGCAAGTCCGAGCCCTGGCTGCGCCGTTACGTCACGGTGGTCCAGGACATGGCCGAGGAGGCGCTGCGCGAGCTGTTCAACCTCGCCCGCGGCGGCGATCGCGTCCTCGACCCGATCGAGTACCTGGAGGTCCGCCGTTCCGTCGGAGGGATGCCTTGGTCCGCCCAACTGCTGGAGCATGCCCTGGGGTTGGAGCTTCCGCCGCGGCTGCTCGACGAGCGTCCGCTGAAGCTGCTCAACGCGGTGTTCGCCGACTCCCAGGGGCTGCAGAACGACATCATCTCCTATGAGATCGACCTCGCCGAGGGGAAGGTGAACAACGGTGTGACGGTCGTGGAACACTTCCTGGGCTGCACGACCGAGCGCGCCGTGGAGGTCGTCGACGACCTGGTCACCGACCGGCTCCAGCAGTTCGAGCACTCCGCTGCGACCGAACTGCCGATCGCCTTCGAGGAGCAGCTGCTGACCCCCGCCGAGCGGGCCGACGTGCTGCGGTACGTCCAGGGCCTCAAGGACTGGATGGCGGGCAACCTGGAGTGGGCCCTGCGCCCCGGCGGCCGCTACCTACCGGCGGACCACGAGGCGTCCTCGCCCGCGCCGTCCTTCCTCGCCCCGACCGGCATCGGCACCGCGGCCGCCCGGCTCGGCCTCGCCCCGGCGCCGCTCGGCCTGCGGGCCCGCAGCTACCTCAACGCCCCGCGTCAGCCCCGCGAGCAGCTCGAACTGCCGGAGTTCTACATGCCGTTCCGAACCCGGCTGAACGGCAACCTGGAGGCGACCCGAGCGCACGCCAAGGCCTGGATGCGCTACATCGGCGGGCTGGACGAACCGGGCCTCGGGATCTGGAACGAGGCAAGCTTCGAGTCGACGGACCTCGCGCTGTTCACAGCACTCACGCACCCGGACGCCACTGCCTCGGAGCTGAACCTCCTCAACGACTGGTACACGTGGGGCATCGTCCACGACGACTACATCCTGGAGGTCTTCAAGCGACGGTGCGACTTCGCCGGCGCACGTGTCTACACCGAACGACTCGTGCAGTTCCTTCCGGTCGACACCCGCACCATGCCGGTGCCGTCGAACCCGTCGGAGCGAGGCCTGGCGGATGTGTGGTCCCGCACCGCGCCGGCTCTCCCGGACCGACTCCGGCTGAAGTTCTCCGGACTGGTGAGGAACTGCATCAAAGCAGGGCTGTGGGAAGTGGCCAACCGGGTACAGAACCGCATCCCCGAACTTGTGGACTACGTCGAAATGCGGCGCGTGACGGTCGGGGCGGGCCTCTATCCGGAGATGATCAACTACACGGCGCGGGCGACCGTCCCTGACTCCGTCCTGCACAGCCGCCCAATGCAAAGGCTGCAGGCCGCGGTCGGCGACTGGGTCGGCTGGTCCAACGACGTGGTCTCCTATCAGATTGACGTCGAGTTCGAGGACGAGGTGCACAACGGCCTGCTCGCCCTCCGCCGCTTCGCAGACTGCGGGCTGCCCCGGGCCGTGGGCGTGGTGAACGATCTCCTCACCTCACGCCTGCACGAGTTCGAGCACATCTGCGAGACGGAGCTGCCGGCTCTGGCCGACGAGCTGGAACTGTCGCCCGAGGACCGGGCAGCGGTCGCAGGGCACGTCCGGGCATGGCAGGAGTGGATCGCCGGGTGGCTCGAGTGGCACCTGCGGACGGGCCGCTACACGGAATTCCGCACGCAGACCACACTTCCCGCCTTACTGCGTGCGGCCCCCACCGGGCTCGGCACCGCCGCCGCCCGGCTCGGCATGAACGCCTGACACCGGCGCCCCGGGAGTCCCGTACGCCCTGAGATCGCGGGCCGAGGCGCTGCCCCGCCTCGGCCCGCGGCACGGACCGGTCGGTCATCTCCGGGCCCGGTGCACGACCGCTCCGGTGCGGGGGACCAGAATGGGCTCGGCGCCGTGAGCACGGGGCCAGGAAGGAAGACCAGCGCATGGAGAGCCAGGCCCGCAGTCGCACCGCACTCGTCGAGGCGCTCATGGAGCGCTATCCCGACGTGCCCCGGGAGGCGGTGATCAAGGAGGACCTGCTGCGCGGCGGCATGGCCTTCGACGAGTCCGCGCTCAGTGGCAGCGCGGGCGCCGACGGGGGCGGCGAGGTCAAGCCGAAGTCGTACTTCATCTTCTCCTTCGACCACCGCACCCTGCCCGAGCTGGGCGCCGCCGCGCTCAACCGGCCGCCGGAGGAGGTCGTGCTGACCGGCGGGCCGTACGGGCTGCGCCGCACGGTGGTCTCGGTGCGGGTGAACCCGGACTCGCCGTACCGGGTCGGCGCCGGGGACGACGGCACGCTCGGCCTGTACCTGGACGGCGCCCGGATCGCCGACGTCGGCCTGCCGCCGATGCCGGACTACTACCGGCACACCCTGGCCAACGGGAAGTCGGTGATGGAGGTCGCCCCGACCATCCAGTGGGGCTACCTGATCTACCTCACGGTGTTCCGGGTCTGCCAGTACTTCGGCGCCAAGGAGGAGTGCCAGTACTGCGACATCAACCACAACTGGCGCCAGCACAAGGCCGCCGGCCGCCCGTACACCGGGGTCAAGCCGGTCGAGGAGGTGCTGGAGGCGCTGGCGCTGATCGACCAGCACGACACCACCCGCGCCTCCCAGGCGTACACCCTCACCGGCGGGGCGATCACCTCGCACGTCGGCGGCCGGGACGAGGCCGACTTCTACGGGCAGTACGCCAAGGCCATCGAGGAGCGCTTCCCCGGCCGCTGGATCGGCAAGGTGGTGGCCCAGGCGCTGCCGCGCGAGGACGTCCAGCGCTTCCACGACTACGGCGTGCGGATCTACCACCCCAACTTCGAGGTGTGGGACAAGCGGCTGTTCGAGCTCTACTGCCCGGGCAAGGAGCGCTACGTCGGCCGGGACGAGTGGCACCGCAGGATCCTCGACTCCACCGAGGTGTTCGGCCCGGAGAACGTGATCCCCAACTTCGTCGCGGGCGTGGAGATGGCCGAGCCGTTCGGCTTCACCACGGTGGACGAGGCGATCGCCTCCACCGAGGAGGGCCTGCGCTACTTCATGTCCCACGGCGTGGTGCCGCGCTTCACCACCTGGTGCCCCGAGCCCACCACCCCACTCGGCAAGGCCAACCCGCAGGGCGCGCCGCTGGAGTACCACATCCGGCTGCTGCAGACCTACCGGGCGACCCTGGAGGAGTTCGGACTCTCCTCCCCGCCCGGCTACGGCCCGGCCGGCCCGGGCAAGGCGGTGTTCTCGGTGAGCTCCTTCATGGACTCGCTGACCGGCTGAGGTACGACCCGGTGGCGGGGGGGGGGGGGGGGGGGGGGGGCCCCCCGCCGGGGGGGGGCGGGGGGGGCGGCCCGCGGGGGGGGGGGGGGGGGGGGGGGGGGGGGGGGGGGGCCCGCCCCGCCCCCCCCCCCCCCCCCCCCCCCCCCGCCCCGCGGGGGGCCCCCCCCCCCCCGCGCGGGCCCCCCGCCCCG
>NZ_JBICYZ010000055.1:0-63899 GCF_043201465.1 Kitasatospora sp. NPDC048298 | reverse complement strand
CCGCCCGCGGCGCGCCCCCCCCCTTTTTGCGCCGGGGGGGGGCGCCGGCCCCGGGGGGGGGCCCCCCCCGGGGCCCCCCCCCCCCGCCGGCCCCCCCCCCGGGGGGGGGGGGCCCCCCCGGCGGCGCCGGTCAACGCAGGTAGTCGACCAGGCCGGCCGGCTTGAGCCCGGCGGCGTCGGCGGCGGCGAGGGCGCGCTGGAGGTCGACGGCGAGGGTGTCGGTCCAGTGCATCAGGACGACGTCGCCCGGCTGCAGCAGGCCAGGGTGCCAGATGTTGGAGGCGCCCCAGCTGAAGTCCGCGTCGGCGGTGAGCACGGTGCGGATGCCGCAGTTGGCGGCGGCCTGGAGGGTGTCGGCGTTCCAGGCGAAGTACGGCGGGCGGAAGAACGTCGGCGCGGTGCCGAAGAGGCGGGTCATGGCGTCCCGGGCGTCGCAGATCTCGACCTGCTGCTGTTCCAGCGGGAGTTCGCCGAGGTCGGCGTGGGAGACGCTGTGGTCCTGGACCGAGGAGCCGGGCACGGCGGTGACCCGCCGGAAGAAGGCCGGGTCGGCGGCGGCCGGCATCGGTAGCGGGAAGGCGGTGATCGGCAGCCGGTGGTCGGCGATGAACCGCTCCGCCTCGGGGGTGCGCTGCCAGCCGTCGTCCACGGTGAAGAAGACGACCTTGTCGTCGGTGGGGACGGAGCCCGCGGCGACGGCCGGGGCGGGCGAGGGGCCGTCCACCCGGACGTCGTCCACCGAGAACGGCCCCTGCTGGTACCAGCCGTGCACGTACAGTCGGACGCTGTGCGCGTTCGGGCCGGTGGTGAACCGGGTGCTCAGCCGCTGCCAGCCGCCGCCGGTGCTCTCCGTCCAGGCGGGCGCGACGTCCTTGCCGGTGCCGGTGGCGCCCAGGTAGACGAAGTCGCCGCGCACCCACGCGGAGGCGGTGTAGGTGGTGCCGGGCTGGACCGCGACGGTCTGCGCGCACTCGCCGGTGGAGTCGGCGTTCGCCGGGGTGACGGTCAGCGCCGAGGCACCGGTGTGCGGGGCGGTGGCGGTGACGGCCGCCTCGGCCGGTCCGCCGGTGCAGGTCCAGCCGGGGATGCTGCCCCAGTCGGCGAGGTCGGGGGAGGGTGCCTCGAAGCCGGGGTTGGTGGCGAGGTTGACGGTCTGTGCGGCCTGGGTGGTCTGCGCGGTTGGTGCGGCCTGCGTGCTCGGCGCGGTGAGGCCGGTGAGGCCGGTGAGCAGCGCGGCCGAGGCGGCCAGCGCGGACAGGCGCATGGACATCGACACGTGGGGACTCCAGCAGGTGGGGGCACGCCCGTGGGGAGGGCGTGAGCGGAATCGGACCGTGGAACTCGGGAACGTGTCGCAACAATGGACTAGACCAATAGGGTCGTCAAGGGAACGGCGGATGAACCCGGTGGTCGTCGCTCGGCCACCGCGCCCGCGACACAAGGGACAAGACGGTACGTCAGGGACCGCACGGACAGGTCGGGTTCGGGCGGGCAGGCCGGTTCAGGACAGGTACAGCTCCTCGATGTCCGCCGCGTAGTGCTCGGCGATCGCCGCCCGCCGCAGTTTGAGTGAAGGAGTCAGCAGCCCCTGCTCCTCACTGAACTCCCGTGGCAGCAGCCGGAACGCGCGGATCGACTCGGCCCGTGAGACCGCCGTGTTCGCGGCCGCCACCGCACGCTGGACCTCCACGTGCAGGTCCTCGTCCGCGAGCACCGTCCAGGGGTCCCGCTGCTCCCGCCCGCGCGACTTCAGCCAGTGCGCCAGCGCCGCCGGGTCGAGCGTGATCAGCGCCGCCACGTACGGCCGGTCGTCGCCCACCACCAGGCACTGGGAGACCAGCGGGTGCGCCTCGACCCGCTCCTCCAGGGCCGCCGGGGCCAGGTTCTTGCCACTGCTGGTGACGATGAGGTCCTTCTTGCGGCCGGTGATGCTGAGGTAGCCGTCCTCGTCCAGCCGGCCCAGGTCGCCGGTCGCGAACCAGCCGTCGACCAGGGACTCGGCCGTGCAGCGCGGATGGTTGAGGTAGCCGCCGAAGACCGAGCCGCCGCGCACCCACACCTCGCCGTCGTCGGCGATCGCCACCGAGGCGCCCGGCACCGGCTGCCCGACCGTGCCGAGCTTCTGCCGGCCGACCGGGTTGCCGGTGATCGCGGCGGTGGTCTCGGTCAGCCCGTAGCCCTCGTACAACTGGAGGCCGGCGCCGGTGAAGAACAGACCCAGTTCGCGCCGGAGCGTGGAGCCCCCGCACATCACGCTGCGCACCCGGCCGCCGAGCACCGCCCGCAGTTTCGGGTAGACCGTCCGCTCGTACGCGAGGTGACGCAGCCGCAGGGCCGCGCCCGGGCCGGGGCCGCGGCCGAACGCCTTCTGCTCCCGGGCGGAGGCCCAGTCGACGGCCACCTGTCGCGCCTGTTCGAAGAGTTCGCCGCGTCCGGCGTCCTCGGCGGCCCGCCGGGCCTGCCGGAAGATCTTCTCGAAGACGTACGGGACGGCGTGCAGGAAGGTCGGGCGAAAGGTCTCCAGCGCGGGCAGCAGCGCGTCGGTGGAGACCTCGGGGACGTGCCCGATCCGGAAGCCGCCGCGGATCGCCGCGATCTGCACGGCCCGTCCGTAGACGTGCGCGAGCGGCAGGAACAGCAGGGTGGCGGGACGGCCGCCGCCGGTGTCGCGCAGGACGTCCCCCCAGCCGGCGAGCAGGGCGTCGGCCTCGGCGGCCAGGTTGGCGTGGGTGATCAGGCAGCCCTTGGGGCGGCCGGTGGTGCCCGAGGTGTAGACGACCGTGGCGATGTTCTCGGCGGCGACGCCGAGGCGCTGGCGGTGCACCAGGGCGTCGGGCACGCCGCGGCCGTCCTCGGTGATCGCGGCGACGCAGTCGCGGTCCAGCTGCCAGATTCCGGTGAGGTCGGGCAGCGCGTCGCAGACCGCGCCGACCGTCATCGCGGCGTCCTCGTCCTCGACCAGGCAGGCCACCGCCTGGGTCTCGGCGAGGATCCAGCGCACCTGCTCGGCGGCGGCGGTGGGGTAGACGGGGACGGTGATCGCGCCGATCGACCAGAGTGCGTAGTCGAACAGTGTCCACTCGTAGCGGGTGCGGGACATCAGGGCGACCCGGTCGCCGTAGCGCACGCCATGGGTGAGCAGGCCCTTGGCCAGGGCGAGCACCTGGGCCCGGAACTCCCGGGCGGTGACGTCCCGCCACTGGCCGTCCTCGGCCCGCCGGGACAGCTGGACCAGGTCGGGGGTGCGCTCGGCGGTGTCGTAGAGGGAGTCGGCGAGTCCTCCGGTGGCCTCGGACGCGGCCGGGGCGGGAGTGGTGAACTCGCGCACGGTCCTCCCCAGTTCGGTGCCGGTGGTACGGGGTGGGCCGAAACTATCGGATCGTCCCGGCACTGCCCAGGGTTGTGACGGTGACGCGACGAGATCGGCACGGGTCGCCTCGGGTGGTGCCGCCCACGGGGAGGCGCGGGGGAGGAATCGCGGAGGACGCGGGGGAGGAACCGGGGAGGACGCGGAGGAGGAACCGGGGAGGAGCCGGGGAGGAACCGGGGAGGACACGGGGCCCGCTGTCAACCCCGCCGTCCGGGCACCGGCGGGCGTCACCGCCTCTCGAAGGAGTGGTGACGGCGTAGTAGAGTCTCGCAGACCTGTGGCCGGGAACCCTCCTCCGACCTTTCCCTCAGCACCTCCACGCCGCCCCACGCCGCTGTCCGGCCCGGCCCCGCGCCACCCCACCGCTCCCCGTCCACGCCTGGCCATCCCCGACCGAGGACTCCATGCGTCTGCGCAGCAGCTCGATCCGCGCGAAGATCATCGCGCTGCTCCTGGTGCCCATCGTCGCGCTCGCCGCCCTGTGGGCGTACGCGACGATCGCCACCACCGGGGACGTCTGGAGCCAGCTCGGCATCAGCCGTACGTACAAGGAGTTCGCGGGCCCGGTCGACCAGTACACCGGCGACCTGCAGAACGAGCGCCGCGCCGCCGTCCAGCGGCTGGCGGACCCGCGCTCGCCGGTCGCCAGGGAGGCCTACGAACAGGCCAAGGCCGCCACCGACCGCAGCCTGGAGGTGCTGCGGCAGAAGAAGGACGGCTCCGCGGGCAAGCTCTCCGCCCCCCAGCGCGGCCGCTTCGTGCAGATCATCGCGGCCGCCGACCAGCTCGGACCGCTGCGCGCCCAGGTCGGCCGCTCCGCGCTGAACTGGGAGTTCGCGCTGGGCCAGTACAGCGACCTGGTCAAGCCGGTGTTCGGCTTCCGGTCCGCCTACGTCGCCCGGCAGAGCGGCCAGCTCCCCCGCCAGGGCACCATCCTGATCGAGCTGGTGCGCGCCCGCGAGTACCTGTCGCAGGAGGACGCGGCGATGGAGGGCCTGCGCACCGGCGTCGCCAAGCCCACCGCCGAGCAGTACCAGGCCGCGCTGGACGCCCTGCACAACCAGCAGGCTCTGTTCACCGTCTACGTCGCCGAGCTGGACCCCGCCGACCAGTCCGACTACATCGCGCTGCGCGGCGGCGAGGCCTGGGGCGCGCTCGCCCGCGCCGAGGCGGACTTCGTCGGCGCCGGCGGCCCCGACCGGGTGGTGCAGGCGCTCAACAGCGACTCCTGGCGGGAGACCGCCGACCGGGCGCTCGGCGACCTCGCCTCGATCAACAGCCGGATCTCCGCCGGGCTGGACGAGCGCGCGCGGTCCACCTCGATGGGACTGCTGTGGCGCGGCGGCATCGCCGGTGCCATCGGCCTGGTCGCCGTGGTGCTGTCGATCATGATCTCGTTCCGGATCGGCCGGGGCCTGGCCCGGCAGCTGATCGGCCTGCGCAACGCGGCCGACGAGCTGGCCGGCACCCGGCTGCCGTCCGTCATGCTGCGGCTGCGCCGCGGCGAGCCGGTGGACGTGGCCACCGAGGCCCCCGAGCTGCACTTCGGGGACTCCGAGATCGGCCAGGTCGGCCAGGCCTTCAACGCGGTGCAGCGGGCCGCCGTCGAGGCCGCCGTCGAACAGGCCGAACTGCGGCGCGGGGTCTCGGCGGTCTTCGTCAACCTGGCCCGGCGCAGCCAGGTGCTGCTGCACCGCCAGCTCACCCTGCTCGACACCATGGAGCGTCGCACCGAGAACCCGGCGGAGCTGGAGGACCTCTTCAAGGTCGACCACCTCACCACCCGCATGCGCCGGCACGCCGAGGGCCTGATCATCCTGGCCGGCGGTTCGCCCGGGCGTGCCTGGCGCAAGCCGGTCCGGATGGTGGACGTGGTCCGGGCGGCGGTCGGCGAGGTCGAGGACTACGCCCGGGTGATCGTCCGGCCGTTCCCCGGCACCGGCCTGCTCGGCAGCGCCGTCGCGGACGTCACCCACCTGGTCGCCGAACTCGTCGAGAACGCCGCGGTGTTCTCCCCGCCGAGCACCCAGGTCACCGTCCAGGGCGAGGTGGTGGCGCACGGCTTCGCGCTGGAGATCGACGACCGCGGCCTCGGGCTGAGCGAGCAGCTGCTCGCCGAGATCAACGAACGCCTCGCCGTGGAGCAGGAGTTCGACCTCGCCGACACCGACCGGCTGGGCCTGTTCGTGGTCAGCCGGCTGGCCCGCCGGCACGGCATCCGGGTGCACCTGCGGCCGTCCCCGTACGGCGGGACGACGGCGGTGGTGCTGATCCCGCGCGAGCTGCTCGCGGAGGCTCCGGACGGGATGCCGGAGCCGGGCGCGGCCGGGCAGCGGCCCGCGGCGGGCGGCCGGCGCGGGCAGCGGGACCTGGTCGCGGTGCCGGGGTCGGGGGGAGCCACCCCGTCGGCGGCCACGCTCGGGTCCGGCGGTGCCGGGGCCGGTACGGCTGCCGGAGGTCGCACGGGAGCCGGCGCCGACGGCGGCGCGGGTGGCCTGGCCGGCAAGCACCGCGGGACGACGGGCGGGCCGAGGCCCTCCACGCCCGACGCGGGCCGTACGCCGGGCGGGCTGCCGCGCCGGGCCTCCCGGAGCAGGGGCGGGCCGGTGCTGGTCCCCGCTCCCGCGGCGGACACCGAGGACGCGCCGGGGACGGGCCGTCACCGGCGGGAGGACGCCGTGGTGGCCGCGGCCGAGGCGGCCGTCGCGGCTGCAGGTGCGGTTGCCGGTCCGGCCGGGGCTGGTGCGGCCGGGGCCGGTCCGGCGGTGGCGGACGGCGACGACGCCACCGGCGCCGTCGGGTGGGCCGACGCTGCTCCTGCTCCCGCTCCCGTCGTGGACGCCGCGCCGCTCCGGACGGCGGGCGGCCTGCCCCGGCGGGTCCGGCAGGCGAACCTGGCGCCGCAGCTCAGGGACCAGCTCACGGAACAGCTGAAGGAACGGTTCCGCAACGGGGCCGAAACCGACGGCGGGGAGACCCGCGAGGTCAGGGAACGCTCGCCCGAGGAGGCCCGGGCCACCTTCGCCTCGTTCCAGCGCGGCTTCACCAAGGGGCGGGGCGCCACGGCTCCGGCGGACCGCACGGGTGCGTCCACCGGCGCGTCCACGGGTCGCACCGGTGCGCCGGCGGACCGCCCCGGTGCTCCGTTGACGGATCGTCCCGGCACGCCCGACGATCGTCCCGGACGGACGGAGGGACGGTCCACCGCCGTACCGGTCTGGCAGCCGCCGGACCGGTCCCGGCGGGCGATCGGCCCGGCGCCCGCCCCGGCGGCGCTGCCCGCGCCGCAGGACACCGGCCGGGCGCCGCTCGCGCGTCGGGTGCCGCCCGGACAGCCGGTCCGCCGGAGCCCGGACACCGGTGCGCCCGCGCCACCCGCCGTACTCGCGCCACCTGCCGTACCTGCTCCACCCGTCGTACCCGCGCCACCTGTCGTACCTGCTCCACCTGTCGTACCTGCTCCACCCGCATCACCTGCTCCACCCGCTCCACACGCACCACCCGCTCCAGCGGAAGGAACTGATTCATGACCACGTCGATGCAGTCGCCCGGGGACCTCAACTGGCTCCTGGACGACCTGGTGGGGCGCGTCGCGGCCCTGCGGCACGCGGTGATCCTCTCCAACGACGGCCTGGCCACCGGTGCCTCCCGCGACCTCGACCGCGAGGACGCCGAGCACCTGGCCGCCGTCGCCGCCGGGTTCCACAGCCTGGCGAAGGGCGCCGGGGGGCACTTCAAGGTCGGTGGCGTCCGGCAGACCATGATCGAGCTGGACGAGGCCTTCCTCTTCATCACGGCCGCCGGCGACGGCAGCTGCCTGGCCGTGCTGAGCGAGGCCGAGGCGGACATCGGCCAGATCGCGTACGAGATGGCGCTGCTGGTCAAGCGGGTCGGCGAGCACATGGCCGCCGAACCGCGCACCGAAACCGCCCCGCCGGTGAGATGAGCGGTCCGATGGCGGATCCGAAGGCGGATGTGCCGGACGGCCCCGAGACGCCGGACGGCCCCCAGGTGCCGGTGGGCACGGCCGGGCCGTCCGGCGTCGGCGGTTCTGCCGGTGCCGACGGTCCGGGCGGCTCGGGTGGTCCGGGGGATCCGGGCAGTCCTGGCGGTCCGGAGGCCGTGGCGGGGGACGGGAAGGCGGACCCGGACGGGCCCGACGTCGCCCTGTTCCGGCCGCGCACCGCGGTCGACGACCGCTGGTTCGACGACGAGGCCGGCCCGGTGGTGCGGCTCTACTCGATGACCCGCGGCCGCACCCGGCCGGTCGAGGAGGGGCTGTTCGACCTGATCTCACTGGTCACCGCCGTCGATCCCGGGCCGGTCGCGGGGGCCGTGCCCGCGCACGTCCTCGACCCGGAGCACCAGACGCTGCTCACCCTGTGCCGCCGCGAGCCGCTCTCCGTCGCCGAGCTCGGCTCCTACACCGACCTGCCGGTCAGTGTGGTGCGAGTACTGCTCGGCGACCTCTACGACGCCGAACTGATCAGCGTCACCCGACCCGTTCCGCTCGCCGAGCTGCCGGACGAGCGCCTGCTGCGAGACGTGATCAATGGACTCCGTGCGCTCTGACCCCCACCCCCACCCGGCCGCCACCGGGCCGTACCGGGACGACACCGCGCCCCGTCCGGCGAACGTCAACGACCCGCGCTGGCGCGGAGGTCCGGCCGTCGCGGTGAAGATCCTCGTCGCGGGCGGCTTCGGCGCCGGCAAGACCACCCTGGTCGGCTCGGTCAGCGAGATCCGGCCGCTGCGCACCGAGGAGGAGCTCAGCGAGCTGGGCCGCCCGGTGGACGACACCTCGGGGGTGGAGGCGAAGCGCACCACCACCGTGGCGATGGACTTCGGCCGGATCGACCTGTGGCCGGGGCTCGCGCTCTACCTGTTCGGCACGCCCGGGCAGGACCGGTTCTGGTTCGTCTGGGACGAGTTGGCCCGCGGCGCGCTCGGCGCCCTGGTGCTCGCGGACACCCGGCGGCTGGCCGACTGCTTCCCGTCGGTGGACTTCTTCGAGCAGCGCGGCATCCCGTTCCTGGTCGCGGTGAACTGCTTCGAGGGCACCGAACGGTTCGCGCCGGACGAGGTCCGCGAGGCGCTCGACCTCGACCGGGACATTCCGGTGCTGCTCTGCGACGCGCGGGTGCGGCAGGACGGCAAGGACCTCCTCGTCGCGCTGGTCGAGCACGTCGCGTCCCTCAGACGCCGCGCCACGGTCGGCGCCTGAGGGCGGCTCGGCTCCGGTCCGGATCCTGACCCGCCCGGCCCAGCCCGGCTCCGGTATGGCCCGCTCGGCCCGGCTCCGGTATGGCCCGGCCCGGCGCGGTTCGGTACCGATCCGACGAAGGCCGTGAGCCGGCCGTTGTTCCGCCGTGCGACGACTCGGCAGGTGGACGCGCCGACCTGCGCGTTCCGCCGGCCGTCTCATTCGGCTGTCCACATCCCGGACGATCACTGTGCGGAAGGTTGCCTAGACCGCCCCGGCCGTGGAAGGCTCTGTGGTCGAAGGCCGCCCGGCCGTGCTGTCGGGAGCGCCGGAAACGCCACGTTCACACGGGCGTTGCGACCGGCGGACGGCCTTCGACGAACCGGCGAGGCATCGTCGGCGGGCACCGGCAGCGGTGCGCCGCCGGGTGGAGAACGAAGGGGGAGGGCAGCAGAATGACCGTCGGCCGACGACGCATCATCACCGCCGCGCCCGGCTCCCCGACCTCCGGCGCCCTCATGCCCGGCTTCCTCGTGCCCGGCGCCTCCATGTCCGGCGCCGCAGTGCCCGGTCCCGCCGATCCGGCGCTCACCGTCCGCCGCTACATCGACCACGCGCTGATCTGCAGCGCGTGTTGTCGCTGACCGGCCTGACCTTCCCGGTACGTCCCCGGTGCTGACGGCCCACCCGGCCCACCGCCCGACGCACCGCCGAAACCCGTCGACCAGGCCGTAGCGGACCGCCCGTCCGGCGTGCCCGCGGCCGACCAACCGGACCCGCCCAGCGGAGAGAGCACCAGTGAACATCGTCTGCCCCAGCACCGCCCCCGGCCTCGTCGGCCGTACCCGAACGACCGGGTCGGCCCCCGCGATGCGCGCGGGTGGACGGACCGGGCGGTGGAACCGGTGCGGGAGCCGTGCCGCGGACAGCCGACGGGGTCGCCCCGACCTCGAGCCGTTCTGGCCGTCCCGGCAGCCGCACCTGTTCGATCAGACGTGTCCCGGCTCGCCCAGCGCGTCCCGGCCCGCCGCCCGCTGACCCGGTCCGACCCGGTCCAGCCCAGGCAGTACGCCCGGTCGACGCGCAGACGACTCCACCCCGTCCGTCACGCGCGAAATGAGCGGCACACCATGTCTTCTTCCTCCACGGCCACCCTGCCCCTGCCCGCCGCGACCCCGCACCTGCGCGCGGTCCGCTCCGTCCCTCCGGTCTCCTCCGTTCCCGTCACCGTTCCCGTCACCGTGCCGGTCGGTCCCGGCGTGCCCGGGGCCGCCGGGCCGTCCGTCCCCTCGGCGCCGGCGTCCGCCCGCTGGCCCGGGGCGGCGGCCCGTGCGCCCCATGTCGGTCCGGCCCGTGCGCCCCACGCCGGTCCGGCCCACGCCGGTCCGGTTCGTCCGGCGGCCGTCCCGGCCCCCGCCGTCGCCCAGCCGGGCGCGGTGGCTCCGCAGGTGCCCCAGGCGCTGCTCGCCGCGCTGCCGGAGGGGGCGGCCGTCGTCGCCACCCTGCCGCAGGGCGTGCTGCCGCAGGGACTGCTGGCGCAGTACGGCACGCAGACCGGCGGCGCGAACGGCGGCCCGCTGGTCGGGTACCTGGTGCTGGTGCCGGCCGAGAGCCTGGCGGCGGGGACCGAGGGCCCGGGGGCGGCCGGCCTGTCGGGCGGTCCTGCCGCTGCCGGGATCGCCGGCCCCGGGGGGCACGCCGCCTCGGGGGTCCGTCCGGTCCGCCCGGCGGGACGCGGCATCGCCGTCGACACCGAGCGGCGCAACGCCTACGTCGACGGGCGGCTGCTCGACCTCACGTACCTGGAGTTCGAGCTGTTGGCCCACCTCACCGAGCACCCGCAGCGGGTGCACACCCGGGACCACCTGGTCTCCGCGGTCTGGGGCTACGGCCACGTCGGGGACGGGCGAACGGTCGACGTGCACGTCGCCCGGCTGCGCCGCAAGCTCGGACCGGCCTACCGGGACACCATCGTGACGGTCCGCCGAGTCGGCTACAAGTACACCCCGGCCGCGGTCTGACGGCGGGCCGTCACCGTTCGGTCCGGCAGCGGACCGCTCGTCCCGGATGTGGACGGGCGGTCCGCTGCTTCATCGTGTTCCGGTTCGTCGCGCTTCGGTTTGTCGTGCTTCGGCTCGTGGTGTTCCGGCTCGTGGTGTTCCGCCGGACCGTCAGGGGCGCTGGTCCGGCGGCAGGAGGAGGACGGCGAGGGCGTCGGCGCAGCTGCGGGCGTGGCCGAGGAACCAGTCCAGCCGGTCGTCGGCGAGGTGCGCGGGCGTCGAGCGGACCGCCAGGGCGAACCGCGCCTGCCCGGCGCCGTCCAGGACGGGTACGGCCACGGTCCGCACCCCGGCCGCCGACTCGCCGTCGTTGAGCGCGTGACCGGCCGTCCGCACCTTCGCCAACTCCTGGCTCAGCGCGGCGGGTTCGGTGATCGTGCGGTCGGTGAAGGAGGGCAGCGGGCCGAGTGTCGACGGTGCCGTCTCATTCGGGCGGGGCCAGGCCAGCAGGACCTTGCCGAGCGCCGTGGAGTGCAGCGGGCGGCGCAGGCCCAGTCCGGTGTCCGGGCGGACCGAGCCGCCGACCAGGATCACCGCGTGGGCGCCGCTGCGGATGGCCAGGTCGGCCGTCGCCTTGGTGCGCCTGGACAGCAGCTCCAGCTCGGGTCCGGCGAGGTGCAGCCCGCGCTGGTGGAAGGTGAGCTGGCCGAGCTCGGCGACCGCCGGACCGAGCCGGTAGCGGACGGTCTGCTCGTCCTGCTCCAGGAACCCGGCGCTGACCAGCGTGCGGGCCAGCCGGTGCGCGGTGGAGACCGACAGGCCCATCCGGCGGGCCAGGTCCGAGGCGCTCAGGTCGGGGCCGTTGTCGTGGAAGCAGTGCAGCAGTCCGAGCGCGCGCTGGACGGCCTGCGCACCGGCCGGCGGACTCTGGACGGCGGTGGCGGCCTCGGCCATGGCACCTCGCGTTTCGGTAGGAACTCCGGACGGGCGGCCGGAGGCGGGGTCTCAGCGTAGGGCAGCCAGTGCTGCGGGAATGTGTCGATGACGTTGCAATGGAATGGCGTTGATGAACAACTGATCCCACCATGTGGCAAAAGCTTGCTTCCGGCTCGCCCGCCGTGGAACGCTCCTCGTGTCGCGCCGGACGGCCACTCGGCCCGGGCGGCGCCCGCCCCGACTCCACGGAAGGAGAAGCACCGTGACGTCCCACCGGTGTCTCCCCTTCCGCGCGTGTTGTCGCTGACCGACCCCTCCACGCCCGGCCCGTCCTGCATCGTGGCGTACAACTCCCTTGCGCACCAGGCCTCCTGGGTCATCGTGCGGTGATCGATCCCGACCTCCTCCGGCCGTCGCCGGAGCCCCCGTAGAGGACCAACTCCGTTGTCCAGTCGCATCCAGAACCCCTCCGCGCTTCCCGACACCCTCTGGTTCACCCGCTGCCCGGTGCCCACCGCGACCGGGATCGCCGCCGGCCAGGGCCGGCTCGCCCGCGAGTTCGCCGCCGACGGCATCGCCGTCCGCTCGCTGCAGGACGCTCCGCCCGAGGTGGCCGCGGACCACCACTACACCCACGCGCTGACCGGCCTGTTCCGGGAGGGAGGCAACGTCCCCGCGCTGTGGGCCCGTTCGCGCGGCGAGGCGACCAGGCTGATCGGCCTCACCTGGATCGAGGAGCGCCAGGTGGTGCTGGTCCGGGCCGGTAGCGGCGTCACCGGGCCGGAGCAGCTGCGCGGGCTGCGCCTGGCGGTCCCACATCATGACATCGGCATCGACTTCTGGCGGGCCATGGCGCTGGCCGGCTTCCGCGGCGCCCTCGGGCTCGCGGGCCTCACCCTGGCGGACGCCGAACCGGTGGACGTCCCCGGGATCCCCGGCGGCGGGCAGTGGTCCGCCGAACTGGCCGCACTGCGGGACGGCACGGTGGACGCCGTGTACGTGAAGGGGGCGCTCGCCGTCGAGGCGGCCCGCCGGATCGGTGCGGAGGTGGCCGTGGAACTGGACGCGGCGCCCGACCGCCGGAGCCGGGTCAACAACGGCACACCCCGGCCGATCACCGTCCACCAGCGGCTGCTGGACGAGCATCCCGAACTGGTCGCCCGTTTCCTCGCGGTGCTGCTGGAGTCCGCCGACTGGGCGGCGGCGCACCCGGAGGAGGTGGGCCGGATCCTGCGGGTCGAGACCGGCGCGGGGGCCGAGGGCGTCGCCGGAGCCTATGCGCCGGGCAGCCACCGGACCCTGCACCTGGACCTGTCGGGGGAGCGGCTGGACCTGCTGGCGCTGCAGGAACGATTCCTCAGGGAGCAGGGCTTCCTCGCCGCGCCGGTGGACGTGCAGGCGTGGGTCGACCCGGAGCCGCTCCACGCGGCCCGCGAACTGCTGCGGGTGCGGCGTTCGGGCGGGGGCGGGGGCGCCGGGGCGGGTGTCGGTGCCGGTGCCGGCGGCGTTCAGATCACAGACTTCAGCTGACGGCGTTCAGCTAACAGATTTCGAAAGTTGTCAGCTGTCATCTGTCCGCTGCCATCTGTCACCCACCTGGAGAATCCCCGTGAAGACCTCCCGTCTCGTCCTCGCCGCCACCGCGCTGCTCGCCTCCACCGCCCTGGCCGCCTGCGGCTCGTCCGCCGACGGGGCCAAGGCCTCCGCCGGGGGCGGGACCGACGGCAGGGCCGACGTCGTGCTCCGCCTGCCCGACCCCGGCAACAACGGCTTCCTCGCCCGAGGCAAGAAGGACGGCTCGCTGGACCAGGCCCTGGCCGCCGTCCACGCCAAGGTCGCCTGGACCGGCAGCGCCGGCCCCTTCGCCCCCGCCGCCCAGGCCCTCTCCGCCGACCAACTGGACGTCGCCCAGGGCTCGATCACCTCGGCCGTCGCCGCACTCGCCCAGAAGCCAGGCTTCAAGCTGTTCGCCCAGACCGCGCCCGACGGCGTCGGCGAGGGGATCCTGGTGAAGAACGACTCACCCGTCAAGACCGTCCAGGACCTGGTCGGCAGGAAGGTCGCCGTCTCCCAGGGCGGCACCAGCGAATACCTGCTCCTCAAGGCGCTCGCGAAGAACGGCGTCCCGGCCGACAAGGTGGAACGGGTCTACCTGCGCGCCGACCAGACCTCCGGCGTCTTCAACTCCGGCCAGGTGGACGCCTGGGCGACCTGGAACACCTTCTCGACACCCGCCATCGCCAACACCGGAGCGCACTTCCTGGTCAACGGCCAGGAGGTCGGCTCCGACAACTACGCCGTCTGGGCGGTGCGCAACGGCTTCGCCGACAAGCACCCCGAGGTGGTGAAGGCCTTCTACAGCTACCTGCGCGAGAACGGCGAGAAGGAGAAGGCCGACCCGGCCGGCTACCTCAACGTGTTCACCGACGCCGGCCCGACCGCCGTCACCCCCGCCGAGAAGGACGTCGCCGTGAACGTCAGCCGGCAGGGCACCCCGGCCGACGCCATCTCCGACGCCGACACCGCTCGCTTCGCCACCGTCGCCCGGTTCTTCGCCGACCAGAAGGTCACCAAGCAACTGGTGGACGTCAAGCCGTACCTGATCGACGTCAACAAGCTCGGGGACGGACCCAAGTGACCACCACAACCGAGGAGTTCCCACCGGCGGAAACCCGGGCGGCGCTGGCCGCCGGCCTGGTCGCCCCACAGAGTCGGCGCCCCCGCCCCCGCCCCCGCGCGCTCGCCGTGACCCTGCGCACCATCGGTCCGCTCGCCCTGCTCGGTGGCTGGGCGCTCGCCTCCGCCACCGGCGCGCTGACCCAGGACGTGCTCGCCTCACCCGCCCAGGTCGCCCAGGCCGTAGGGGAGTTGTGGGGCAACGGTCAGCTGACCGACGCCCTGTCCGTCTCCCTCACCCGCGCCGGGCTGGGCCTGTTCTTCGGCGCGACCACCGGACTGGTGCTCGGTGTGGTCACCGGATTCACCCGCCTCGGCGAGGAGTTGCTCGACTCCGCGATCCAGGTCCTGCGCACCGTCCCGTTCCTGGCCCTCGTCCCGCTGTTCATGGTGTGGTTCGGCATCACCGAGACCGCGAAGGTGGCCCTGATCGCGGTCGCCACCAGCTTCCCGATGTACGTGTCCGCCTCGGGCGGAGTCCGCAGCACCGACCGCAAGCTGGTCGAGGCGATGCGCAGCTTCGGCCTCGGCCGCTGGGCGATCGTGCGCACGGTCGTGCTGCCCGGCGCGCTGCCCTCGCTGCTGTCCGGACTGCGCCTGTCGATGACGCTCAGCGTGATCGCCCTGATCGCCGCCGAGGAGATCAACTCCACCGAAGGCATCGGATACCTGATGGCCCAGGCGCAGAACTACTCGCGCACCGACGTCCTCGCCGTCTGCATCCTGATCTACGGACTGCTCGGCCTCGCCGCCGACGGCATCGTCCGAGTCCTGGAACGCGTGCTCATGCCGTGGCGCCAGGCCGTCCAGGGAGCGGCCCGATGACCACCGACCCGACCGGCACCGCCACGCTCGCCCCCTCCACCACGCCCGAGCCCGCGCCCGCCTCCGGGCCCGAGGAGGCCGTCCCGGCCGTCCACCTGCGAGGTCTGCGCCGGGTGTTCGGCACCAGGGCGGTCCTCGACGGGATCGACCTCTCCATCGTCCGCGGCGAGTTCGTCGCCCTGCTGGGCGCCAGCGGCACCGGCAAGACCACGCTGCTGCGCATCCTCGGGGCGCTCGACCGGGCCGACGAGGGAACCGTGCTCGTCCCCCCGGTGCGCACGGTGGTGTTCCAGGAGCCTCGACTGGTGCCGTCCAAACGGGTGCTCGCCAACGTCACGGTCGGTCTGCCACGCGGCGCCGCGACCCGGGAGACCGGGCTCAAGGCGCTCGCCGAGGTCGGCCTGGAGCGGCACGCCGACGCCTGGCCCGCCACCCTCTCGGGCGGTGAGGCCCAGCGCGTCGCACTCGCCAGGGCTCTCGTCCGGGAACCGCGACTCCTGCTCCTCGACGAACCGTTCGCCGCCCTCGACGCGCTCACCCGGCTGCGCATGCAGGACCTCGTCGGCGACCTGGTACGCCGCCACCGCCCGGCCGTGCTGCTGGTCACCCACGACGTGGACGAGGCCGTACGGCTCGCCGACCGGGTCGTGGTGCTGCGCGACGGCCTGCTCGCCCGGGACGAAGCCGTCACCGTCGAGCGCCCGCGCGACCCGGCCGACCCAGCCTTCGCGGACCTCCGGCGCCGGCTGCTCGCCGACCTCGGCGTCCACTGACGCCCACCGACATTCACCGACATCCACCGACGTTCACTGACGTCCGTGCACCACCGAACTCCCCCGCGATTCCGCCGTATTCTCCGACATCCGACAAACCGAGCCCGCACCACCGGAGTTGACCAGATGACCGTCACCCTCGGCGTCCACGCCAGCAACCCCTCGCTCTACTACCTCGCCCGACTCCCGTACCTGGACGAGGAACTGGCGCCGCTCGGCGAGACCGGCGCCTTCCACCACTACACGGACGGCACCCGCACCGGAACGCTGCTCGCCGAGGGCGTCATCGACTTCGGCGGCACCGGCTCCACCCCGCCGATCACCGCCCAGGCGGCCGGCCACGACCTGGTCTACGCGGCGGTCTCCGCACCCCGCCCGGACCACGGCGCCCTGCTGGTGCTGGACTCCGGCCCGGTGCGGACGGTCGCCGACCTCAAGGGCGCCACCGTCGTCCTCGCCGTGGGCTCCTGGCAGACCCACCTGCTCGCCAAGGCCCTGCACGCGCAGGGGCTTTCGTACGGCGACGACGTCACCCCGGTGCGCCCGGCAGCCGGCGAGGACCAGGCCCGGCGGCTGCGCGACGGCGAGATCGCCGGCTGGATCGCCCAGGGCGCCGAACTCGCCGCCGCCCGCCGCACCGGCGAGTTCCGCGAACTGGTCCGCACCGCCGACGTCATCACCGACCGCTCGGTGTTCTTCACCCGCAGGGACTTCGCGACCGGGCGCCCCGAGGTCGTCGCCGCGATCGCGACCGCACTGCGCCGGGCGGACGACTGGGCGGCCGCCCACCCGACCGAGGCCGCCGCGATCGCCGCCGAGGAGCTGGGCGGCACGGCCGCCGACTGGCAGGCCGCGCTGGTCGCACTGCCCTGGCGACTGGAGCCCGCCACCGCCGCGTTCGTCGCCGAGCAGCAGGAGGCCGCGGACATCTTCCACGGCGCGGGCTTCGTCGACCGGGCGCTGACCGTCGCCGACGCCCACCTCCCCGCGCTGGAGGCCCCGGTGGCCGCCGCGCTCACGAAGGCGGTCTGAGCCGTGGCCTCCGAAGTCCTCTGGTACATCATCCCGCGCGAGGGACACTACCCCTGGGAACCGGCCGGGCGCCGCCCGGTCGACCTCCGCTACCTCCAGCAACTGGCGGGCAGCGTCGAGCGGTTGGGCTACACCGGAGCGCTGCTCGCGACCGACCTGTACGACGTCTGGACCCTCGGCAGCGCACTCGCCGCCGCCACCACCCCGGCCTTCAAGCCGCTGCTGGCCGTCCACCCCGGTCTGGTCTCGCCCACCCTGCTGGCCAAGATGGCGCTCAGCTTCGACCACCTGCACGGCGGTCGGCTGCGCTTCAACGTGGTGAACGGTTCGACCGCGCAGCTGCGCGAGTACGGGCTGGACGTCGGGCACGACGACCGGTACCGGCTCAGCGGAGAGTACTGGTCGATCGTCAAGCGCCTCACGGCGGGTGAAGCGTTCGACCACAAGGGAGAGTTCTACGAACTGAAGGACGCGGGTGCGAGCCTGCGCGAGCTGGCCCCGGCGCAGCCCGGCGGCATCCCGCTCTGGTTCGGCGGCAGTTCGGCGGCCGGCATCGAGATGGCCGCCCGGCACGTGGACGTCTACCTGACCTGGGGCGAGCCGCCGCACCTGCTCAAGGAGAAGTTGGACCTGGTCCGCGAGCGCGCCGCCGCCCACGGCCGGAGCCTGCGGATCGGGCTGCGGCTGCACCTGATCGTCCGCGACACCGAGGACGAGGCCTGGGCGGCCGCCGACCGGCTGCTGGACGTCACCAGCGAGGCCACGTACGCGCGTCAGCTGGGCGGGGCGAAGGGGGAGGACGGGGTCGGCTGGCAGCGGCAGTTCCGCCAGCACGGCGGCAAGGTGCCGGCGCGGGCCCGGGAGCTGGAGGCCTACCCCAACCTCTGGCCGGGGATGAGCCTGTTCCGCCCGGGCCCCGGCACGGCTGTGGTCGGATCGACGGCCCAGGTGATCGAGCGCCTGCAGGAGTTCGAGGCGCTGGGCGTCGACACCTTCATCCTCTCGGGCAATCCGCTGCTGGAGGAGGCTCACCGGGTTGCAGAAACGGTTCTGCCCGCCCTGGGTATCAAGCGGCCGGCGCCAAACGGTTGATGCCCGACGGCTGACAGGTGACAAGCGACGGATAACAGATGACAGCTGACAGATTTCGAAATCTGTCAGCCGTCATCTGTCGATCGTCAGCCGTCACCTGCCAGCCCCCACCCGCCCGCAGGCGCCACGCCCTCTCAGCGGCTCAGCCGGTCGATCTCCGCCAGCTCCTCCGCCGTCAGCGGCCCGCCGGCCAGCGCGTCGAGGTTCTGGTCCAGCTGGGCCACGCTGCTCGCGCCGATGATCACCGAGACCACCCGCGGGTCCCGCAGCACCCAGCACAGCGCCAGCTGCGCCAGCGTCTGCCCGCGCCGCTCGGCGACCTCGGCCAGCGCCCGCAGCTGCTCCAGCTTCTGCCCGGTCAGCGCCTCCTCGGTGAGGAACTTCCCGACCGACATCCGCGAGCCCGCCGGCACCTCCCCGGACAGGTAGCGGTCGGTCAGCAGCCCCTGCGCCAGCGGCGAGTAGGCGATCAGGCTGGTCCCGGTGTCGCCCACCGCGTCCAGCACGCCGGCGTCCTCCACGTACCGATTGAGGATCGAGTACGCCGACTGGTTCAGCAGGACCGGCGTCCCCAGCTCGCGCAGGATCGCCACCGCCTCCCGGTGCTGCTCCGCCGGGTAGTTGGAGATCGCGGCGTACAGCGCCTTGCCAGAGCGCACCGCGCTGTCGAGCGCCCCCATCGTCTCCTCGATCGGGGTGTCCGGGTCGTACCGGTGCGAGTAGAAGACGTCCACGTAGTCCAGCCCCATCCGGTCCAGCGACTGGTCGAGGCTGGCCAGCAGGTACTTGCGGCTGCCGCCGTTGCCGTACGGGCCGGGCCACATGTCCCAGCCGGCCTTGGTGGCGATGAACAGCTCGTCCCGGTACGGCCGGAAGTCCTGGGCGAACAGGTAGCCGAAGTTGCGCTCGGCGCTGCCGTACGGCGGGCCGTAGTTGTTCGCCAGGTCGAAGTGGGTGACACCCCGGTCGAAGGCCCGGCGCAGCACCGCCCGCTGCACCTCCAGCGGCTGGGCGTCACCGAAGTTGTGCCAGAGCCCGAGCGAGACGGCGGGCAGCTGGACACCGCTGCGGCCGGCCTTCCGGTAGGTCATCGAGTCATAGCGGTCATCGGTGGCGAGGTAGCTCATGCCGGACATCTTGCCAGCCGACCGCGGCGGAGCGGGCCCTTGCCCCCGTTCCCGGCCGATGCCTATGCTCGCCGCGGATCGTGTGCGTGCGAGGCGAGGGGGAGGCGAGATGGCAGTCCGGACCGTGACCGCCGCCGCAGCCCGCCGCTGTTGTCGCCGCCACCGCAGCACCGACCGCTGACGCCCCCCACGCGCCCCGCCGCCCCGAGCGGCCCGCCGCCCGCCCCGTCAGCCACGCCGCCGGTGCAGCCGTGAGACCGCGACGCCGGACCACGCACCGGCTTCCCGGCCTCCGCACGGCTCACCCCGGCCCCGGCTCCGCCCGGCGCGTCCCCGGGCGGACCCGTCCCCGACCCGCCCCCCGGACCGGCCCGACCCGAGTCCGACCCGAGCCCGACCCGAGCCCGACCGAGTCCGACCCGAGCGTCCAAGGAGACCCGCCGTGCGGTTCACCGTCTCGTCCCTCGTCGCCAACGCCCCCGACCCGGTCACCGGCGTCCGACGCACCCCACAACAGAAGCTGCGCAACGTCATCGACCAGGCGGTCCTCGCCGAGCAACTCGGCTACGACGGCTACGGCGTGGGGGAGCGCCACGGCGAGCCGTTCCTCTCCCCGGCACCGCCCCTGCTGCTCAGCGCGATCGCCGCCCGCACCTCCACCATCCGGCTGTTCACCGCGGTGACGGTGCTCAGCGTCCTCGACCCGGTCCGGGTAGCCGAGGACTACGCGATGCTCGACCAACTCTCGGGAGGCCGCGTTGAGTTGATCGTCGGCAAGGGCAACGATCCGCGGCACTTCGGGCTGTTCGGGCTCCCCGAGGAGCGCCAGTGGGAGGCGCTCGCCGAGAACTACGGCCTGCTGCGCAGGCTCTGGCGTGAGGAGAGCGTGACCTGGGAGGGTTCGACCCGCCCGCCGCTCACGGACGCCACCGTCTGGCCGCGCCCGCTCCAGGACCCGATCCCGGTGTGGCACGGCAGCGCGACCAGCACGCGGTCCACCGACCTCGCGGCCCGGCACGGCGACCCGCTCTTCTCCGCCAACTCCTTCCACCCGCTGGAGAAGTACCGGGCGCTGGTCGAGCACTACCGCGAGCGCTGGGAGCACTACGGGCACGACCCGGCGCGGGCCAGGGTGGGCGCGGGCTTCGGCGGACTGTACGTCGCCAAGCGCTCGCAGGACGCCGTCGAGGGCTTCCGCCCGTACTGGAACGCGCTGTTCGACTCGGCCGCCGGTCGGCACAACAACTCGCCGTTCACGTCGCTCGAGGACGCCCTGGAGCGCGGTTCGGCGCTCGTCGGCAGCCCGCAGCAGGTGATCGAGAAGATCCACCGCTACCACGAGGCGTTCGGCAACGAGGTGGTCGGCATCGGGGTGGATGCGCTCACCGAGGAGGCGCAGCGCGAGCAACTGGAGCTGTTCGCAAGCGAGGTGGCGCCCGAGGTCCGCCGCGCGCTGTCCTAGCCGCGCGGCTCCGACGCCCGCCCGCGCAGTGCGCCGTGCACCCCCTACGCGGCGTGATGCCGACCACCGTCCGTGACGTGACGCGCGCCACCTGGCGCGCCGGAATGCCGTTCGGCGGTGCGGGGGATGACGAACGGTCGAGGGGCCGTGGCCGCCGGGGGGCGGCGCACGGCCCTCGATCGTCCCGCCCGCGGCGGCGGGCCTACGGCGGGCCCCGCGGAGGCGGTGCGGCGGGCCCGAGGATGCCCCGACGAGACGCCGGGGAGATCCGCCGAGAGGCCGGGCGGGGGTCCGCACTGGCCGTCTGTACCTACTGGTATGTACAGTGCTCCGCATGAGCACCCAGGACCGCCTCATCGAGAGCACCCAGGACCTCCTCTGGGAGCGTGGCTACGTCGGCACCAGCCCCAAGGCCATCCAGCAGCGCTCCGGAGTCGGCCAGGGCAGCATGTACCACCACTTCGCCGGCAAACCCGACCTCGCCGCCGCCGCCCTGCGCCGCAGCGCCGAGCAGATGCGGGGCGTCGCCGAGGTCGACCTCGCCGCCCCCGGCACCGCCCACGACCGGATCGCCGCCTACCTGCTCCGCGACCGCGACGTCCTGCGCGGCTGCCGGATCGGCCGGATGGCCCAGGATCCGGACGTGGTCGCGGACCCGCACCTGCGCGCGCCCGTCGAGGAGACCTTCGACTGGCTGCGCGGCCGGATCGCCGGACTGATCGCCGAAGGCCAGGCGGCCGGCGAGTTCGCCCCCGCCCTCGACCCGGCCGACACCGCCGCCACCGTGGTCGCCGTCGTCCAGGGCGGCTACGTCCTGGCCCGCGCCGCCGACAGCGCCGAGCCGTTCGACCGGGCCGTCCGCGGCGCCCTCGGCCTGCTCGCGGCACACCGCACGGCCTGACGCCCCGAGCCCGTCCGTCGGACGACCTGCCCGTCGGACAAGCCGCCCGCCGGACAACCTGCCCGTCGACCCCGAGGAGCCCCGCCGTGCACGCCATGCAGTACGAGATCACCCTCCCCGCCGACTACGACATGGGCGTCATCCGCCGGCGCGTCGCCGACAAGGGCCACCTGCTCGACGCCCATCCGGGCCTCGGCCTCAAGGCCTACCTGGTCCGCGAGCGCGGCCGGCACGGCTCACCCGTCAACCAGTACGCCCCGTTCTACCTCTGGCGCACCGCCGAGGGCATGAACGGCTTCCTCTGGGGGCCGGGCTTCCGCGGTCTGAGTGCGGACTTCGGCCGCCCCGCCGTCCGGCACTGGCTCGGCGCGGGCCTGGTGCACGGCGCGTCGACAGTGCCTGCGGCGTCGGCGGGACCGGTAGGACTGGGAGGACCGGTACGAGTGGCCGAGACGGCCGGGCCGCCGACCACCGCCACCCGGGAGACCGTACGACTGCCGGAACCCGCCGACCCGGCCGAGGCCGTCGAACGGGCCATCGCCGAGCTGCCCGCGCACCCGGCCCTGCACACCGCAGCCGTGGCCGTCGACCCGAGCCGCTGGGAACTGCTGAGCTTCGCCCTCTGGCACGGCCCGGCACCCGAGGACGTGCCCGGCATCCGGTACCAGGTGCTGCACCTGTCCCGCCCCGAACTCGACCGGCTGTCGGCCGGCCGCCACTGGTGAAAGGACCCACCGCCCCGATGTCCCCCGCGACTGCTCCCGCCGGCCCAGGCGGCACCGATCTCTCCAACCGCACCAACCGCACCAACCGCACCGATCTCACCGATCTCACCAATCTCACCGAGACCCCGCTCGACCAAGCGGCCGGCCGGGCCCTGCTCGCCGACCTTGCCGGCCCGGGCGCCGCCGCCACCCTCGGTAGCCTGGACGTCCTCGCCCCCGGCTTCCCCGACTGGATCGTCACCAGCCTCTTCGGCGGCATCTACCAGCGCCCCGGCCTCGCCCTGCGCGACCGCCAGATCGCCAACCTGGCCGCCCTCACCGCCCTCGGCGGAGTCGAGCCGCAGCCCGCCGACCACGTCCGCTACAGCCGGCGGATCGGCCTGACGGAAATGGAGATCACCGAGGTCATGGTGGGCCTCGCCCCGTACGTCGGTCTCCCCAAGGCGCTGGCCGGCCTGCGCGTCGCCGCCGCCACCTTCGCGGAGAGCACCGCCGAGACCGCCGCCGCCTCCTACGACGAAACCGCCGCCCCGGAGAACGCCGCCGAGACCGCCACCACGAACGCCACCACCGCCGAGGCCGAGGCATGAGCCGTACCGTCCGTACGGTCCTCGGCGACCTGGACCCCGCCGCCCTCGGGGTCACCGACTCCCACGACCACCTCTTCATCCGCAGCCCGCTGCTCCCCGGCCAGGAGCTGGACGACCCGGACGCGGCCGAGGACGTCCTGCGCGCCTACGCCGCCGCCGGTGGCCGCGCCTTCGTCCAGTGGACCCCGCTCGGCCTGGGCCGGGGCGCGGACTCCCTCGCCGCGCTCTCCCGTGCGACCGGCGTGCACGTCGTCGCCGCCACCGGCGCGCACCAGGCGGTTCACTACGCGCAGGGCTTCTTTCCCGAGTCCGACGAGGCGGAGACGGAGGCGGCGGAGCGCCCCGGCCCGTACGCCGACCTCGCGGAACGTTTCGTCGCCGAACTCACCACCGGTCTGCCCGGCGCGCCCGAGGGGGTCCGGGCCGGGTTGATCAAGGTCGCGGGCGACCCGGGGCCCGCCGGCCGGCACACCCGGTGGACGCTGGCCGCGGCCGCCGAAGCCCACCACGCCACCGGCGCGCCTATCGCCGTCCACCTCGAAGCCGACGGCGCGCCGCACTGGATCCTGGACCAGCTGCACGGTCGGCACGGCGTCCGGCCCGACCGGATCATCCTCGGCCACCTCACCCGGCTGCCCGACCGCGCGCTGCACCGTGCCCTGGCCGCCGAGGGCGTCCACCTCGCCCTCGACTGCCCCTCCCGGACCGGCCATCCCGGCGACCACGACGCCTTCGAAGTGATCGCCGACCTGGTCGAGGCGGGGCACGCCCACCGGTTGCTCCTCGGCGCCGACACCACCACCCGGACCGCCCGCGCGGCCGGCGGCCCGGTCCGCCTACTCACCGAACTCGCCCCGCGCCTCGCCCGCAGCCACGGCCCCGAACTGCTCGAACTGCTCCTCACCACCAACCCGGCCGCCGCCTTCGCCGCCGACTGGCGCACGCCGTAAGGCATCCGGGCCGCCGCGGCGGGACCGGGCCGACAGCCGTCGGGTGCGCCCTCTACGGTGCCGCACAGGGTGACGCTGACGCTCAGGACCCTGACGACCGCCGACTGGCCGCTCTGGCGGGACCTCCGCCTCGCCGCCCTCACCGACGCGCCGGACGCCTTCAAGGCGGGCCTCGCCGACTGGCACCGGGGCGGCGAGGACCGCTGGCGTGACCGGCTCCGCATCCCGGGCGCCCACCACGTCGCGGCGCTCCTGGACGGCGATCCGGTCGGTCTGGCCGGCGGCCTCCCCGGATCACCGGACGGCGTACGGGAGTTGCGCTCGCTCCGGGTGGCCCCGCGGGCGCGCGGCCGGGGTGTCGCCGACCGGCTCGTCGAGGAGGTCGAGCGCTGGGCCCGGGACAGCGGCGGCACCACGCTGCGCCTCGCCGTCCTCCCCGGCAACGAAGCCGCGCTCGCCCTCTACCGCCGCCACGGCTTCGCCCCGCTCGCGGAGCGCGGTGACCTGCTCGCCGACGGGGTCACCCGGGAAGTGCTCCTGGCGAAGCCCCTGCGGTGACGGCGGCCGCCGCCGCGGCGGCGTGGGGGGAACGCGAAGGCGGGGCCTGTGCCGTACGGGGGACGGCACAGGCCCCGCCTTCCATCGGACCGACGGGTCCACCGACGGGTCCACCGACCGGTCACATGTGGGTGCCGCCGTCGATGCGGAGCTCGGTGCCGGTGACGAAGGCGCCGTCGTCGGAGGCGAGCATGGCGATCACGCCGGCCACCGTCTCCGGGCCGGCGAAGCCCTGGCCGAGGGCGGGGGAGAGCTTGGCCAGCAGGCTGAGGTCGGCGTCGGCGGGCAGGCCCGGGTTGTGGGTCATGCCGCTGTCGATGCTGCCCGGCGCGACGCAGACCGCGCGCAGGCCCTGCTTCGAGTACTCCGAGGCGATGGCGTGGGTGAAGGACTGGATGCCGCCCTTGGTCGCGGCGTACGCGGCCATGTAGGGGTGGGCGAAGCTCGCGGAGGTGGAGCTGAAGTTGACCACCACGCCCTTGCCGCCGGCCAGCAGCGCGGGGAGCGCCTCGCGGGTCATCAGGAAGGTGCCGGTCAGGTTCACCGCGAGGAGCTTGTTCCAGAACTCCAGGCTGGTCTCGTGGGTGTGCGCGGAGCGGAGGATGCCGGCCGCGTTGACCAGCACGTCCAGACCACCCAGGCCGGAGATCGCCTCGGCGACGCCCGCGACGACGGCCGCCTCGTCCGAGATGTCCAGCACCTGGATGGTCAGGCGGTCCGCGGTGCCCTCGGTGGTGGCGCGGTCCAGGGTCTTCTTCAGGCCGTCCTCGTTGACGTCGACGGCGACGACGTTCCCGCCCTCGGCGAGGATCCGGTGCACGGTGGCCTGGCCGATGCCCGAGCCGCCGCCGGTGATCAGGACGTTCCGTCCGTTGAAGCGCTCCATGGTGGTCTCCGTTCGTTCGCGGTCTCTCGATCTCGATCGACACGGTACGCCTGAATGACACGTTGTGCCAAAAAGTCCATTCATGCCGATACGGCGTGACGTGCCACCGAGTCGCGACGTGTCTCCTTGGCATCCGCCCGCGTAGGCTGGCTCCGTGACCGGACGCCCGACCCTGACCCAGCGCCGCCGTGAGGCCACTCGGCTGGAGATCGCCCGCACCGCCGCCGCGCTCTTCGCCGAGCGGGGAGCGGAGGCGACCACCGCGGAGGAGATCGCCGTCGCCGCGGGCATCTCGCTGCGCACCTTCTACCGGTACTTCTCCGTCAAGGAGGACGCCGTCGCCCCGCTGCTCGCGTCGGGCGGGCAGGAGTGGGTGGAGCTGTTCGTGGCGAGCCCGGCGGACCTGTCGCTGCGGGAGGCGCTGGAGCGCGCGGCGGTCGCCTCGCTGACCCCGGCCGACGAGGCGCGGGTCGAGATGATGCGGTGGGCCCGCGGCCTGCTGCGCGACCCGAAGCTGAGCGCCACCTGGCAGCGCGTCCACGCCGACTCGGAGGAGCGGCTGCGGGCCGCCCTCACCGAGCGCTGCCCGGACGGCACCGACCCGCTGGAGATCCGGCTGGCGGCCGCCGCCGCGACCGCGGCGATCCGGGTGGCCCTGGAACAGTGGGCCTCCTCCGGCGCGGCCCTCGCCGGCCCCGGCTCCCCGCAGGACCTCGGTGGGCGCTGCATGCGCGAGCTCACGGCGGGGCTGCGGCTCTGGGAGCGGGTGGCGGACGGGGTGGACGGGGCAGGCGGGGCGGGCGGCTGAGCCGGCGGGTGACAGGGGGCCGGTGGTCGGTGGCGGACGACAGGTGACAGGCGACAGATGGCAGCTGACAGAGTTCAGATGACAACTTTCGAAATCTGTTATCTGAAAGTTGTCATCCGTTCGCCCCTCTCCCCGTAACCTCCCAGCCGCGATCAGCTTCCTCCCAGCCGGCGTTAGGGTTGTTCCTCGCGCCCCGGCGGGGGAACCGGGGTGACCTCCTCGGATGTCCCCAGCGGAGGGGACTGGAGTTCGAGGCGTGGGAGCAAGCAGGACATGGGTCTGACAAGCCACAAGGTGCTGGCGTTGACCGCACTGATCGCGGTCGTGATGATGGTCGGCACGGTCTGGTTGTGGCCCAGGCTCGCGAAGAGAACCTGGCAGGCGGTACTCGGCCGCATCGGCGCCCTGCTCGCCACCCAGCTCGCGGTGCTCGCCGCGCTCGGCCTGGTTGCCAACAACTACTTCGCCTTCTACAGCAGTTGGGACGACCTGCTGGGCACCGGCGAGACCGGCCCGGTGGTCATCCACAACAAGGCGGACGCCTCCGGCCGGCTGATGGTGGAGACGATGGGCCAGGCCTCGGTCAAGGGCGGCGGCGCGATGGGCCGCGAGCCCGCCCAGTCCGGCGAGATCCGCAAGATCCGGATCGACGGCGCGGTCAGCCGGCTGTCCACCGAGGGCTACGTCTACCTGCCCCCGCAGTACTTCCAGCCGCAGTACGCCCAGAAGCAGTTCCCGGCGGTGATCGTCAGCACCGGATTCCCAGGAATCGCCGAGAATCTGATCACCCGCTTCAACTACCCGGGCGCCGCGCTCAAGCTGCTGCAGGAAGGGCGGATGCAGCCGACCGTCATGGTCCTGGTGCGCCCCTCGCCCGCGATGCCGCAGGACACCGAGTGCGAGGACGTCCCGAACGGCCCGCAGTCCGACACCTACTTCACCAAGGACGTGCCCTCGGCGATCCAGGCCAGCTTCCGGGTCTCCACCGACCCGCAGGCCTGGGCGTTCATGGGCAACTCGACCGGCGGCTACTGCGCGCTCAAGCTCGCCATGCGCCACCCGGACGTCTTCCCGACCGCCGTCGCCCTCTCCGCCTACTACGACGCCGCCGACGACCCGACCACGGGCGACCTCTTCGGCGGCAGCAAGCAGCGCCGCGACGAGGCCAACCTGTTCTGGCGGCTGAAGAACCTGCCGCAGCCGAAGGTGTCCGTGCTGCTGGCCGGCACCAAGAAGGGCGACGGCAACTACCGGCAGGAGACCGAGGCCTTCGTCGACGCGGTGCAGAGCCCGATGAAGGTCTCGTACAGCATGCTGGAGAACGGCGGCCACAACTTCGAGACCTGGAGCGCCCTGCTGCCCTCCTCGCTGGAGTGGCTGTCCCAGCACCTCAAGGTGCCGAACCAGGCGGCGTGAACCCGGACGACCGAACCCCCGGAGCAGTGGCCCCGGGGGTTCGGTCGTTCAGTCGGACCGGGCCGTTCGGTCGGACCGGCTCGTACGGTTCGTTCCGCGGCCGTACGGCTCCGACAGCGCGGCGGTCCCGCCGCTCAGGCCACCCGCTCCAGCGTCCCGGTGTGCAGCTCGCCGACCCGGCCGCCCTCGCCCTCGAAGGTCCAGAAGGCGCGGACCGTCAGCTTGCCGAGGTCCATCACGTGGCTGACGGTGATCCCGCTCTGCTCCGTCCAGCTGACGAAGTAGATCTCCGGCGCGACCTCGGCGACGTGCAGCCGCACGTCCTCCCACTGGCCCGCGGACTCGCCGAGGCCCTCCCAGCGCAGCCGCGTGCCGTCGGCCGAGTAGGTGTTGCGGAAGGCCGCGCCGTTGTCGGCCCGGAAGAGGTAGGTGCGGCCGGCGAAGGCGGGCAGGGGCGCGGTCATGGTGGGGCGGGTCCTCGTCTCTGTCAGGTCGTGGCGAGCACCCGGTCGGGCTCGCCGCTCTTGTGCACGGCGGATGATGTCCGACGTCCAATTTATCCGACCGGGCGCAGTCGGTCAGGCACTCGCCACGGTACGGTCCGCCACCACGCGGTCGCCCGGGTGTGCGACCGGCACATGGGCAGGGTCGCGCGCCGGTCCTACCGTCCGGCCATGAGACGTACCCCCACACGCCCCAGCCCGACCACGCGCCCCGGCAGGAGGCGCGTCCCCACCGCCCTCGCCGCCGTGCTGCTGACCCTGGCCGCCGCCCTCCTCGGCACCCCCACCGCCGCCCAGGCGGGCACGGCCCAGGTCACGGCCACGGCCCCCCTCACCCTGGAAGCCACCTTCCCCACCCCCGGCAACGGCTGGGCCAAGGTCGAGCGCTACCTCGACACCACCTCCGGCTTCGGCGCCGAGCAGTTCCCCTCCGACGGCCGCGGCGACCAGGACGGAGCCCGCCGGACGTACTTCGGCACCGCCCGGCCCTCCTCCGCCCGCTTCCTGCTGTACTCCGCCGCCGGCTGGGACACCGGCAGCCAGGCCACCCCCGTCCTGCTGGTCCACGGCGCCAACGACAACGCCGACCGCGCCTGGGCGAACCCGGGGGAGAGCGGCACCTGCGGTGCCGCGAGCTGCCCGTCGACCGGGCTCGCCCAGTACCTCGCCGGCAACGGCCGCCGGGTCTTCGCGATCGGCTTCGCCCACAAGCACGGCGACAACCTGCTCCAGGCACAGGCCGTCGGCGACGCCGTCGCACTGATCCGGGCCCGGCTCGGGGTCCCCCAGGTCGACGTGGTGGCGTGGAGCAAGGGCGAGGTCGCCGCCCGGGCGTACGTGTCCTCGGTGAAGCCCTCCTGGGGGAGGGCGTACGCGGGCGACGTACGCCGGCTGATCACGCTCGGCGGTCCGCACGGCGGGCTCGACTACGTGTACGCGCACGGCTGGGACTTCGACCTGGTCACCTGGCCGGCCTGCGGCGGCACCGCCAACGCGCCGTCCCCGCACCTCTACATGACCTGCTACGGCACGTACACCTCGCAGCCCTGCCTCGGGGTGTTGCCGAGCGGCGGCTACGACTGCTACCCGGGCCAGCGCCAGCTGCTCGCCCGCTGGGACGGCACCTACGGGGTGGACACCACCGCGCAGGACTGGTGGACCACCTACTACGGCGGCCAGGGCTTCTACACCTCCGGCCAGGGCATCCAGGCGGCGATCGACGCGGGCTCGCTGATCGCCCCGCTCCGGCAGGCCGGCATTCCGGCCTCGGTGCGCACCTACCTGCTGGCGGGCGGGTCCGCCGACATCCCGGGCGTGCTCAACGAGGGCCGCGGGCCGAGCGACGGCCTGGTCTTCACCGCGAGCGCGCTGGACACCACCGGCATCGCGACGGTCGGCGGCACCCGGCTGCTCACCGGCCTCAACCACCTGGAACTCGCCTGGGCACCGGACGCGGCGAGCCAGGTCAACGCCTGGCTCGGCTGAGTCGGGAAAGCCGATCAACTCGACTGCCGCGCAGCGTCGTTGATCGCGACCGGTCCACCCCGCGCCGCAGCGGAACTCCCCGATCACCGTCGCCCGGTCGGCAGGGCCACCCCTGCCGACCGGGCCACGTGACTCAGGAACCGGCAGCCGTCTCGACCACCGTGATGTCGAACGGCTGCCGGTTGTTGCCCTCGTTCCGGTCGTCCGCACTGCGCACCGTGACCGAGCCGCCGCTCAGCCTGCCCGCCGGCAACTCCGGGTCGAGCCGGACCGGGATGAGGGCGGTCGCGCTGCGCCCCTCCCGTAGCCCGGGCCCGAACACGCAGCGCACCACGCGGCCGTGGCCCGTCACTTGGCAGTCGGACGGGAAGAACGGACCCTCGGGGCTGACCCCCTCCGGCAGGCTGACCAGGACCGTGAACGGGGAGGCGGTGGTCTCCGGGCCCCCGTTGCCGACGAAGGCGCGGACGGTCGTGGTGCCGCCGGGTGTCGCCGTGTCCGGGTCCGACCGGACCACCTCCAGGTCGGAGGCGGACGGCCGCCGCGCGACGGCGGGCGCGGGCAGCGTGGAGGCCTCGGACGTTCCGGACCCGGCATCGGACCCGGCGTCGGACCCGGAACCCGCTCCTGGCTTCGCCCCGGGAATCACCAGTGCGGGAAGGGTGGAGGCCCCCGGCGTCGCCGGTGCCGGCAAGGTGGAGGCCCCTGGCGTCACCGGCGCGGGCAGGGTGGAGGCCCCGGGAATCACCAGTGCGGGAAGGGTGGAGGCTCCGGGAGTCGCCGGTGCCGGCAGGGTGGAGGCCCCCGGCGTCACCGGCGCGGGCAGGGTGGACGGTGTACCCGTCGCGAGGACCTCCACCGCGGGCCGGGGCTCGGGCCGGCGCAGCGCCCAGGACGGGTCGCTGGCCAGCACCGTCACCGCGCACCCCGCCGCCACGGCCGCGACCAGCCCGGCCCCGCCGAACCCGCGGCCGCCCGCGGCGCGCCGTACGCTGCCATCCCGTACGCCGTCACCCCGTGTGCCGTCACCCCGTACGTCCTCGCCTCGTACGTCGGCATCGCGTACCCCGCCGCCCGGTGCGGCCTCCCACACGTCCCGGTGCTGCTGCTCCATCCCCGCTCACCCTGCCCTCGTGTCCCGGCCGCCCGCGCCGTCGCGGGCCGCGTCGGCACCAGGGTGGCGGAGCTGTCGCCGGAGCCCGGTGGCAACCCGCCCGCCGTCCGCTCGAACGGATGACGCGGCGCGCCGACCCGACCGGGTCGGCCGGCAAGGGTGGTTGACGGGATGTCAGGGGGCGAGGACCTGCCCCAGCCGGGTCGCGATCTGGTGCATCACCGGTACCAGGGAGGCGGCCCCGTCCTGCTCCTCCAGGGCGCGGATCCGGGCCTCCGGTCCGGAGACCGAGAGCGCGGTGGGCGTCGGCGCGCCCGGGACGGCGAGCGCGATGCAGCGGACGCCGATCTCCTGCTCCTGGTCGTCGACCACGTAGCCGCGTTCGCGGGCCTCGGCGAGCTGGCGCATCAGTTCCTGCGGGTCGGTGACCGTGTACTCGGTGTGCGCGGGCAGCGGGTTGGGGCCGAGGACGGCGCGGGCCTCGTCCTCGGGCAGCTGGGCGAGCAGCGCCTTGCCGACGCCCGTGCAGTGCGGCTGGACCCGTCGGCCGACCTCGGTGAACATCCGCATCGAGCGGCGCGACTGCACCTGCCCGACGTACACCACCTCACCGCCCTCCAGTACCGCCAGGTTGGCGGTCTCGCCGGTGGCCTCCATGAGTTCGGCCAGGTAGGGGCGGGCCCAGCTGCCGAGCAGGCGGCCGGCCGTCTCGCCGAGCCGGATCAGCCGGGGGCCGAGGGTGTAGCGGCGTGTGGTGTCCTGACGGACATAGCCCTGCTGGACGAGGGTACGAACCAGCCGGTGGATGGTCGGCATCGGGAGGCCGGAACTGGTGGAGAGCTCGCTGAGGGTGGCCACGCCGCCGGAGTCGGCCAGCGCCTCCAGGAGCTGGAAGGCGCGTTCGACGGACTGCACGCCGCCGCTCGCGCGGTCCGTGCCTGTCGTCGATGCTGGGTCGGGGGTCGCGACCACCGGTGTTTCCTTCGCTGTCGGGGAGGAGTGGATTCCCGGCGATCCCTTCAACAAATCGTTGAAATTCTGTATCGCGGAAACTAGTCTCCACCTTACAGAATCGAACCCGCCGACCGGCGGGTGCCGATCGCGGAAGTTCCCCGAGGAAGTTCCTGCCGGAGCTCCCCTCGCCAGGCTCAACCGTCTTAGGAGTGTCCTGCTCATGGCTGCAGATCAGGGGTCCGTCGGTTCCTCCCCCGCCGCTCCGGTCGTCACCGTCGCCGGTCCTCGCGTCCACCGGTCGGAGGAGGTGCTCACCGCGGAGGCGACCGCCTTCGTCGCCGGGCTCCACCGCGCCTTCGAGGGGCGCCGACAGGAGCTGCTGGCCAGGCGGAAGGCCCGCCGCGCCGAGATCGCCGCCGCCGGGACCCTGGACTTCCTCCCCGAGACCGCCGCGGTCCGGGCCGCGGACTGGAAGGTCGCCGAGGCACCCCGCGCGCTCCAGGACCGCCGGGTCGAGATCACCGGCCCGACCGACCGCAAGATGGTCGTCAACGCGCTCAACTCCGGGGCGCGGATCTGGCTCGCGGACTTCGAGGACGCCACCTCGCCGACCTGGGAGAACGTGATCGGCGGCCAGGTCAACCTGATCGACGCCTTCGAGGGCCGGATCGACTTCACCAGCGCCGCGGGCAAGGCCTACACCCTCAAGCCCGCCGCCGAACTCGCCACCGTCGTGGTCCGCCCGCGCGGCTGGCACCTGGACGAGAACCACCTGCTGGTCGACGGCACTCCGGTGGCCGGCGCGTTCGTCGACTTCGGCCTCTACTTCTTCCACAACGCCGCCCGGCTGCTGGCCAAGGGCGCCGAGGACCCCAACTCCGGCCCGTACTTCTACCTGCCGAAGACCGAGAGCCACCTCGAGGCCCGGCTGTGGAACGACGTGTTCACCCACGCCCAGGCCGAACTCGGCATCCCGCACGGCACGATCCGGGCGACCGTCCTGATCGAGACCATCACCGCTGCGTTCGAGATGGACGAGATCCTCCACGAGCTGCGCGACCACGCGGCCGGCCTCAACGCCGGACGCTGGGACTACCTGTTCTCGATCGTCAAGAACTTCCGCGACGCCGGCGAGCACTACATCCTGCCCGACCGCAACAGCGTCACCATGGCCTCGCCGTTCATGGCCGCCTACACCCGGCTGCTGGTGCAGACCTGCCACCGGCGCGGCGCCCACGCGATCGGCGGCATGGCCGCGTTCATCCCGAGCCGCCGCGACCCGGAGGTCAACGCGGCCGCGCTGGAGAAGGTCAAGGCGGACAAGGACCGCGAGGCCGGCAACGGCTTCGACGGCTCCTGGGTCGCCCACCCCGACCTGGTGCCCGTCGCCCGGGCCTGCTTCGACGCGGTGCTCGGCGAGCGGCCCCACCAGAAGGACAACCCCGGCCCGGCCGAACCGGTCACCGCCGCCCAACTGCTCGACATCGCCGGCGCCGGCGGCAACTGCACCCATGCCGGGCTGCACAACGCCGTCCAGGTCGGCATCCGCTACATCGAGGCCTGGCTGCGCGGACTCGGGGCCGTCGGCATCTTCAACATGATGGAGGACGCCGCCACCGCCGAGATCTCCCGCTCGCAGATCTGGCAGTGGATCCACAACGGGGTCGTGCTGTCCGACACCGGCGAGAAGACCACCGTCGAACTGGTCCGCGCCCTGGTCGCCACCGAGCTCGCCGAACTCCGCGCCGAACTGGGGGAGGAGGCCTACCGCGCCGGCCGCTGGCGCGAGGCTGCCCGGCTCTTCGAACAGGTCGCCCTGGCCGAGGAGTTCGTGGACTTCCTGACCCTCCCCGCGCTCCCCCTGCTGGGCTGAGCCCCCGGCCGGCCCGGCCCCGTTCTGTTTCGCCCGTACGGAACGGCCTCCCTCGTCTTCCCGCCCAGGAGTCGAACCCATGGCACGCATCTTCTTCAACGGCCAGGCGATGGTCGGCGGCCCCTTCCACGCGAAGGTCGCCGACGCGCTGGTCGGGCCGGCCCGGACCGCGCCCGGCTACCGCTTCTTCTCCATCGACGACGTGTGCCCCGGCCTCCTGCGCGACCCCGCCGTCGACACCGCGATCGACGGCGAGCTGTACGACATCAGCCTGGAACACCTGCGGGACGTCATCCTCCCCGGCGAGCCGCGCGAACTGGAGCTGGGCGTGATCGAGCTGGAGGACGGCTCCGCGTGCCTGTCCATGCTGCTCGCCCGGGGCGAGCTGGAGCGCGGCGTCCACCGAGAGATCACCCATCACGGTGGCTGGCGCGCCTATCTGGCCACGCTGGGGCGAACGGCCTGACGGCTGACAGTCGACGGCCGACGGATGACAGCTGACAACTTTCGTCATCTGTCATCTGTCATCCGTCATCGGTCGGCCGTCAGCTGTTCGCCGTCATCCGTCGACCGCCCGTCGCCAGGTCGTCCCCCAGCCCGCTGCGCCGGTAGAGGACGCTGCGCCCGTGCCGGGCGCGCTCCAGCAGGCCGGCGGCGGTCAGAGCGCCGAGGTGGTGGCTGACCGCCGCCGGGGTGACGCCGAGCCGGTGGGCCAGTTCGGTGGTGCTCGCCGGGGTCTCCAGCAGGATGAGCAGCCTTGCCCGGGGCGGGCCGATCAGTCCCGCGAGCGCCGAGCCCTGCTCCGGCGGGCGCCGCCCCGTCCCCGCGTCCTCGCCCATCGTGGCCTTGCCCCGCGCCGGGTACGTGATGAGCGGCGGCCCGCCCTGGGTGATGTCGGTGACCGCCCCGAGCGCGAACAGCGTCGGCATCAGTACGAGCCCCCGCCCGGCGACGTCCACCGTGGTCCCCAGTGCCGTGGTGGCGGGGTGCGGGTCGACGAGCCGCAGGACGCCGGCCTGCCAGGACAGCCGGCCGTCGAGGTCGGCGAACAGCCCCTCGGCGCCGTGCTCGGAGAGCCGTCGCCCCCGGTACGCGATGTCCGCCTCCAGCACCGAGCGCGCCCGCGGCCACCACGCGGGGGCGAGGCACTGCGTCCAGTAGGCCTCCAGCGCCCCGGCCACCCGGGCGGTGAGCGCCGACGGATCGTCGACCAGCTCGGCCAGCACCGGCGGTAGCGCGTTCCCGGCGCTGCGGTACGCGGTCAGCACGTCCGTCCGTACGACCTCGGGCGGGGTGGCGGCCAGGCCGGCGAGCTCGGCGTCGAACTCCGGCCGGGGCACCGCCGGCCGGGGCGTCAGGAAGTCCGGGACGAAGCCCAGCGGGGTGACCAGGGAATCCAGCAGGGCGGTGTCCAGGGCCGCGTAGCGCGATCGCCAGCCGGCCACCCACCGCTGCTGCTCCGGATAACAGCCCGGTCGGCGGCGGGTGCGCAGGCTCAACACCGTTTCCTGCAGCGGGGAGTAGCCGAACCAGGTGGCGGCCAGATCGTCAACGCCCAATCGGAACTCGAACATTGACCGTAACGGTAAAAGAATTCCACCGCGCCCGGAACCCCGCTGTCCTGCTGCCATGACTTCCGCCGCGGCGCGTCCGCCCTCCGCCTCCCGCCCTGGCCTCCTCGGCCGACTGCTCCCGGATGATCCGCTGCTGCGCGGGCTGGCCCTGATGAGCCTGGTGAACACCGTCGGCAACGGCCTGTTCGTGACGGTGAGCGTGCTGTTCCTCACCCGGTCGGTGGGGCTGACGCCCGGCCGGGTCGCGCTCGGGCTCACCGCCGCCGGGGTGTGCGGGGTGTTCGCCGGGGTGCCGATGGGGCGGCTCGCGGACAAGGTCGGCAGCAAGCGGCTGCTGCTCGTGATCGGGCCGCTGGAGGCGGCGGCCGTGCTCGGGTACGCGTTCGTGCGTTCCTTCGTCGCGTACGTGGTGCTGGCGTGCGTGGCGACGGTGCTGGAGCGCGGAGCGGCGGCGGTGCGCAGCGCGCTGATCGCGCGGGCGCTTCCCGCCGAACGGCAGCTTCGGGCCCGGGCGTTGCTGCGGTCGGTGATGAACGCGGGGCTCGTCGTCGGATCCACCGGCGCGGCGGTCGCCCTCCAGGCGAACACCTATGCGGGGTACGTGACGATGATGGCCCTGGACGCGGCGAGCTTTCTGGGCGCGGCGGCCCTGCTGGCCGGCCTGACCCTCCCGTCGGAGGAGCGGAGGCGGACACCCGGGGCGGCAACGGATAAACACCGAACGGCACTTCGGGACCGGCGCTACCTGGTGGTCACCGCCCTGCACGCGGTGCTGGAGCTCCAACTGGCCGTCCTCACGGTCGGGATACCGCTCTGGATCGTGCTGGCGACGGACGCGCCGACCGCCGTGGTCGCCGCCGTCAACGTGGTCAACTGCCTCCTGGTGGTGGTGTTCCAGGTCCGCGCGAGCCGCGGTGTCGACAGCGTTCCGACGGCCGCGCGGGCCTGCTCCCGGGGAGGCGCGGTGCTGGCCGCCGCCTGTCTCGTCTACGCGGCGGCCCAGTACGGCCCGGCGGCCGCGGCGGCGGCGACGGTCCTGGCCGGCGCCCTGGTCCACAGCCTCGGCGAACTCCTCACCTCGGCCGGTGGCTGGACCCTCAGCCTGGACCTGGCCGATCCGCGGTCGCACGGCGAGTACCAGGGCGTCTTCATGAGCGGCCAGGCCGCCGCGCACGTCCTCGGCCCGCTGGTGATCAGCCTGACCGTCGTCGCGCACGGCGCCGTCGGCTGGCTCGTGCTCGCCGGTCTCTTCGCCCTCGCCGGAGTCGGGCTGGTCCCGGCCTCGCGGGTACCGGCCTCCTCACATCCGGCAGCGTGAGCCGCGCCTCCCCGAGCAGGCCGCGGGGCCGGACCCTCGCGGCAGGCCCGGGCCTGCGGTCCGCGCATCG
The DNA here is from genome assembly GCF_043201465.1 of Kitasatospora sp. NPDC048298. Classification (NCBI taxonomy): domain Bacteria; kingdom Bacillati; phylum Actinomycetota; class Actinomycetes; order Kitasatosporales; family Streptomycetaceae; genus Kitasatospora; species Kitasatospora sp. NPDC048298. The sequence goes on along the minus strand of NZ_JBICYZ010000055.1, from coordinate 27,678 downwards.
ACGACGGCGAACAGATGACAGCGGAGAGATGACGGCGAACAGATAACAGATGACGAAAGTTGTCAGCCGTCATCTGTCCGCCCCCTCCCCGGATGCCCCGGAGCCCGATGCGGGCGTCAGACCGGACGAGCCGCCAGCTCGCGGGCGGCCCGCGCACAGTCGCGTGCGATCCGGTCCTCGTCGACGGTGGTCAGCTGCCCCTTCTCGACCACCGCGTTGCCGTTGACGAACAGCACCGACAGCGGCGGCAGCGCGCCGAAGGTGAGCGCGGCGACCGGGTCGGCGATCGACGAGTGCATGATCCCGTCGATCTTCCACAGCGCCAGGTCGGCCAGCTTGCCGGCCTCGACCGAGCCGATCTCGTCCTGCCGACCGAGCACCCGGGCGCCGCCCATGGTGCCCAGGCGCAACGCCTGCCGCCCGGTGAGCGCGGTGGGGGAGCCGTGCAGCCGGTTGATCAGCAGCGCGTTGCGCAGCTCGGTGCCCAGTTCGCCGGACTCGTTGGAGGCGGTGCCGTCCACCCCGAGCCCGACCGGGACGCCGGCCCGGAGCATGTCGGGCACCCGGGCGATGCCGGCCGCCAGGCGGGCGTTGGAGGACGGGCAGTGGGCGACGCCGGTGCCGGTCTGGGCGAACTTGGCGATGTCGGAGTCGTTCATGTGCACGCAGTGCGCCATCCAGACGTCCTCGCCGAGCCAGCCGACCGACTCGAAGTAGTCGGTCGGCCCCATGCCGAACAGCTCCCTGCAGAACTGTTCCTCCTCGGCCGTCTCCGAGCCGTGGGTGTGCAGCCGGACGCCCTTGCGGCGGGCGAGTTCGGCGGACCGGCGGAGCAGCTCGGTGGAGACGGAGAAGGGCGAGCACGGCGCAATCGCGATGTGCAGCATCGAGCCGAAGGAGGAGTCGTGGTACCGGTCCACGGCGGCCTCGGACGCGGCCAGGATGTCGTCCGGTTCCTCGACCGCGTGGTCCGGCGGCAGCCCGCCGTCCTTCCGGGAGCGGTCCATCGAGCCGCGCAGGGCGGTGAAGCGCAGGCCGAGTTCCCGGACGGCCTCGATGGAGGCGCCGAGGACGTCGCCGCCGTCCTTCGGGAAGACGTAGTGGTGGTCGGCGGCGGTGGTGCAGCCGGACTTGAGCAGCGCGGCCGCGGAGCCCTGGCTGGCCGGGTGCACGAGCTTCTCGTCGACCCTCGCCCAGGTCGGGTAGAGGGCGACCAGCCAGTCGAACAGGATGTGGTCCTGGGCCAGGCCGCGAGTGATCCACTGGTAGAAGTGGTGGTGGGTGTTGACCAGGCCGGGGGTGACGAGGTGGCCCTCGCCGTCGATCCGGCGCACCACGTCGTCCAGCCACGCGGGGGCGGGGCCGTCGCCCACCGCCTCGATGGTGTTGCCGAGAATGACGACGTGGCCGCGGGCGTACTCGGTGTCGTTCGCGTCCACGGTGGCGATCGCGACGTTCTCGATCACGATCCGCTGGTCGCCGGGTGGGGGCTGGACTGCCATGTGTGACTCCTAGGGGAGGGCCGGAGGGAGCGCGCGCCGCACGGTGCACGCCCCTCCCCGGGCCGGTCAGGACGGTCTCGCCGTCGGAACCGTCGGAACCGTCGGAACCGCCGGACCCGGCGCGTCGGAGGCCGGTCCGGACCCGGGCCGGCGGGCGGCGCCGACGTGGTGGAAGAGCAGGTTGAGCAGGACGGCCGTCACGCAGCCGGCCGAGATCCCCGAGTGCAGCAGGGTCCGGGCGGCCTCCGGGAAGGAGTCGTAGAACGTCGGCGCGGCGATCGGGATGATGCCGACACCGAGCGAGACCGACACCAGGACGGTGTGCGAGTTGGACTCCATGCCCGCCTCCGCGAGTGTGCGGATGCCGCTGGCCGCGACCGTGCCGAAGAGCACGATCCCGGCGCCGCCGAGGACGGGCTGCGGAACCAGCGAGACGACCGAGCCCAGCACGGGGAACAGCCCCAACACGACCAGGATGCCTCCGCTGGCCGCGACCACGAAGCGGCTGCGGATCCTCGTCAGCGCCACCAGCCCGATGTTCTGGGCGAAGGCGCTGGCGGCGAAGCCGTTGAAGACGGGACTGAGCGCGGTGGCCAGACCGTCCGCCCGCAGGCCGGCGGCGAGGGTGGGTTCGTCCGCCTCGCGGTCGACGATCCGGCCGAGGGCGAGCATGTCGGCGGTGGACTCGGTCATCGAGACCACCATGACGATGCACATCGAGACGATCGCGGCGGCGTCGAACAGGGGCGCGCCGAAGTGGAACGGGGAGGGGAGCGCGAAGATCTTCGCGTTCTGGACCGAGCCGAAGTGGGCCAGCCCCAGCGGGAAGGCGATCAGGGTGCCGAGCGCCAGGCCGACGAGCAGTGACAGCTGCTGCCAGAAGCCGCGCAGCAGCCGGTTGCAGAGCACCACCGCGACGAGGGTGATCGCGGCGAGTCCGACGGCCCGCATGGAGCCGTACCCGGGGGCGCCCGGCGAGCCGCCGCGCGCCCAGTTGACCGCCACCGGGAGCAGGGATACCCCGATGAGCGTGATCACGGTGCCCTGGACGACCGGGGGGAAGAACCGGATGAGCCTGCAGAAGTACGGCGCCGCGAGGAAGCACAGGAGCCCCGCGACGATCACCGCTCCGAAGATCACCGGGAGGGCGTGCTTCGGTCCGTGCTCCTTCGCTATGGCGATCATGGGCGCGACCCCCGCGAAGGAGACACCGTTCACGAACGGCAGTCGCGCGCCGACCCTCCAGACGCCGAGCGTCTGGAGGAGCGTGGCCAGTCCGGCGGTGAACAGGCTGGCCGAGATGAGCAGGGCGAGTTCGGCGGGGGAGAGCCCGACGCCGGCGCCGACGATGAGCGGGGGTGCGACGACCCCGGCGTACATCGCGGCGACGTGCTGGAGTCCGGTGGAGAACAGCTTCACCGGCGGCAGCAACTCGTCCACGGGGTGGGTCCCGGCCCGGGGCGGCTTGCCGGACAGGTGTGCCGCCGCGCCGTCCGGGCCGCGCGTTCTCGGTGGGGTGGAACCGCCGTCTGTACTGCTGGTGTTGCTGGGTGCCATGTCGAGCCCCTCTTGTGCCCGTGGCTCCCGGCGCGCCCGTGGCGCTGGAGTGCGGCCGGTACTGCTGTGACCGAGGGTGGGACGGCGGTGCGGGGTTCCCTCGGCCGGCCCCTCCAGTGCCCCAGGCCGGCCGCCGCGAGGCAGACACGAACTCCGGTGGGTGGGGGTGGGGGTGGGGGTGGAGAAACAGCTGGTACGGGTGGAGCGTGCGGTGTTGCCCGAGCCGGAACGCGGGGTGGAACGACCGGTGCTGTTCGGAGCGGAACGACAAGTGGAACGCGAGGGCCGGCTGGCGCGGCGCTTCCGGGCGGCGTCCACCTGGTGGGGGAGGTCAGGCGACCGGGATGACCGGGACGACGCCCTCGCGGTGCACGGTGCCCTCGATCAGGCCGTACATGCGGTCCGCGGCGTAGTAGACCTCGTTCTCGTTCCTGAGGCCGAACGGCTCCAGGTCGACCAGGAAGTGGTGCTTGTTCGGCAGTTCGAGGCGGACCTCGTCTACCTCGGCGCGGTTGTCGAGGACCCGGGTGCCCATCGCGTGCAGGGTCTGCTGCAGCGAGTAGGAGTAGGTCTCGGCGAAGGCCTCCAGCAGGTGCCGCTTCACCTGGGTGTAGGAGTGGTTCCAGTCGGGCTGCGCCTCGCCGTCCCGCCCGCTGTGGCCGAACTTCCACCGGGCGGTGACCTGGGTGGCGAGGATGCGGTCGTACGCCTCCTCGAGGGTGGTGTAGCCGTCCTTGATGTAGCCCCAGAACTCCGAGTTGGTGGAGTTCATGACGACCAGGTCCTTCAGGCCCGAGATGACCCGGACGGACTCCCCGTCGTAGACGATCTCGCTGGTACGCACCTCCTGGCCGCTGCGGACGAAGGAGTGGCCCATCTCCACCTCCACCTCGACCTCCACCTCCTCCTTCTCCTTCTCCGAGCCGATGAAGCCGGCCGAACCGTCCGGCGTCCGGATCCGCTCCCAGGCGTACTCCTCGATCCGGATCCGGGCGCCGTGCACGACGCCGCGCTCGGTGTCGTCGACGAAGTGGCGGGCCAGGAGGATGCCGAACGCCTCGGCCGACTCGATGCCGTACTCCTTGGCGAAGGCGTAGACGGTGTTCTTGATGGTGTCGGTGGGCAGGCAGTTGGCGTTGGACCCGGTGAGGTGGACGTCGTCGAACTCGCCGCGCAGCGAGACCGAGACGTTCAGGTCCTTGATCTCGTGCCGGGCGGAGTCGCGGTGGACCCGGACGATGCGGTTCTCCGCCTTGCCGTACTGGTTCTGACCGAGCACGTGGGCCATGACGTGGCTCCTAGGCTTTCCAGGTCGGTCCACTAGCTTCCGCGGTAGACCGAGTATCCGAACGGACTGAGCAGCAGCGGCACGTGGTAGTGGTGCTGTTCGGGCGCGACCGTGAAGACGATCGAGACCTCGGGGAAGAACGGAGGCTCGGAGGACTCGGGCGCGTGGTACGCGCCGGTGTCGAAGAGCAGTCGGACGACCGAGCCCGCCTCCACGGCCGGCAGGTCCCTGGCCCGGCCGTCGGAGTCCGTGGCGCAGGTGCCGAGCACCTGCCAGCCACCCTCGGTGTGCAGTGCGAGCTCGACCGGAACGCCTTCGGCCGGCCGGCCGAGGCTGGTGTCGAGCACGTGGGTGGAGATGCCAGTCATGGGTGAAGTGGCCTTACCTATGGCTTAGATGACGAAGCGTCAGTTGTATAAGGGGGGCGGGTGGATGTGAATCTGGACGCCCGGCCAGGGCGATATCGCCACAGATATGACGAATCGTCAGGACGGGTGTCAGGGTGTGTCGAGCAGGCGGTCGAGCCGGATGTCGTTGATCTTGCGAAGCTCCTCGCGGACGATCTCCGCCTCGGTGGCCGCGTCGTTGGGGTGGCGCTCGCGCAGGGCGGCGAGCAGGCCGACCGCGGAGCGGCCGGTCGCGCAGATCAGGAACACGTGGCCGAACTTGGCCTCGTAGGCGACGTTGGCTTCGTTCAGCTCGTCGAGGACCGCCCGGTCCAGGCCCCGAATTCCGGCCTGTTCGCGCTCGGAGGTGGCGTCGCCCGCCAGGGGCTTGCCGATCCGGGCATGGCCGGCCATCGCGTCGCGCAGGTCCTCGGCCGTCAGTGATGCCACGGCGGCCGCGTTGGCGGCGAGCAGGGCCTCGCGGTCGGACCAGGGCTTGTCCGCCGCGACCGCGGCGGCCCAGCGGGGGCTGGAGCAGACCTCCAGCAGGATCCCTTCCAGCTCCGCGGCATCGGCCGCGGCCAGGGCGTCAAGGGTGTGGGGGTGGTTGGTCACGAGTGGACCTCCTGGAGAGTGGTGCCACCCGGAAAAGCTAGATCGGGCCCACCCGGCCGTCAACACTTTGTTGAACGATTGGTGGTTGCGTTTCGAACGGGGCCGCGATGCCGGGCCCTTTCGTGTGCGATTCGCCAAGTGTGCCCCGCCGCAAGCCGATCCAGTCCGGTCAGGTCGGCGGGGTCACCCGTTCGGAAGCCCCGCAGCGGGGTCCGGGTGCGCCCCGGAGGGCGCCGAACCGGGCGTCAGGACGACTTCGCGCTGTCCTGGCGGTTCAGGTAGTTGTACACGGTGAAGCGGCTGACACCCAGGGCCGAGGCGACGGTCTCCACGCCGTGGCGGACGGTGAACGCGCCGCGTTCCTCCAGCAGGGCGACGACCCGCTGCTTCTCCACCCGGTCGAGCTCGGCCAGCGGGCGGCCGTCGAACTGGCGGGTCATCTCGGTGAGCATCCGGTCCAGCGCGCTGCTCAGGTGCGGCAGTCGGACGGCCAGGGCGGGAGTGCCCTCCCACTCCAGGACCACGTCGTCGGGCTTCGCCTCGTCCAGGGGGACGGGCGTCGCGCCGACCGCGGCCAGCAGCGGCTTCACCGCCGCGGCGAGCGGGTGTTCCACGTTCTCGGTCACGGCGTACCGTCCTCCTCGCCCAGCACGCTGACCTGGACCGAGATCCGGGTCGCCCCGGCATCCAGGGTCTCCTTGAGCAGCTTGGTCACCGCGGCCAGGACCTGCTCGGCCTCGCCCTCCGCGCCGGTACCGAAGGGGCCGACGGACACGGCCAGGCCGGCCGCGTCGACGACCTCGCGAGCCGCCGCGGCGTGCTCCGGGAACGTGTCCAGTTCGAACGGTTCTGTCGTGAACTCCACCATCAATCGCACGGGGTCACTGTAGCGAGCGGGGGTCCGCACGGGGCAGGGGCTTGGGTGATCGAACGGTCCGGCCCCCGCGAGCGGCGACAGTCCGGGCCCGCGAGCCGCGAGGTGGCTTCAACAAAGTGTTGCAATTCCCTTGACAGTCGCTCGGTGGGCCGGAGATGCTTCCACCGTCTTCCATCATACAGAATCCCTCTTCCGTATCGTGGAAATCGAGGCGGAGGGAAGAGGGCTGAGAGGGGAGTAGTGACGTGACGGCGGCTGCCAAGCACGGCTTCACGGTCAACCTGTCGATCCTGTTCGGCGAACTGCCGCTCCTGGAGCGGCCCGCCGCGGCCGCCGCGGCCGGATTCACCGCCGCCGAACTGTGGTGGCCCTTCGGGGCGGAGCACAACCCCTCGCGGGCCGAACTGGACGCGCTGCGCAGGGCGTTCACCCACGCCGGCGTGCGGCTCACCGGCCTCAACCTGCTGGACGACCTGAGCGAGGGTGCCCGCGGGACCGTCTCGCTACCGTCCGAGCGGGACCGCTACCGCGCCAACGTCCCGGTCGCCGCGGAACTCGCCGCCTCACTCGGCGCCACCGCGCTCAACGCGCTGTACGGCAACCGGGTCGAGGGCGTCGACCCGGCCGAGCAGGACGCGCTCGCGCTGGAGCACCTGGTGCTCGCCGCGCGGGCCGCGTACGGGGTCGGCGCCGTCCTGCTGATCGAGGCCCTGAACGAGGCCGAGTCGCCGGACTACCCGCTGGTCTCGGCCGCCGCCGCGGTCGAGGTGGTCGACAGGGTCAACGCCGCCACCGGCCTGGGGAACGCCAGGTTCCTCTGCGACCTGTACCACCTGGCCAGGAACGGCGAGGACCCGGCGGCGGTCATCGACACGTACGCCGACCGCATCGGCCACGTCCAGATCGCCGACATCCCGGGCCGCAACGAGCCCGGCACCGGCGAGCTGGACTTCGAGGACCTGTTCGCCCGGCTCACCGCCGCGGGCTACACCGGCGTGATCGGCCTGGAGTACCGCCCCTCCACCGGGGTCAGCGCCGACAGCTTCGGGTGGCTGCCGCGCGAACTGCGCACCGCCGCCAGGTAGTGGAGCCGATGAGCGTCACCCCGCCGCGTGCCGCCGAGCCGCGAGCCACCTGGGGAAGCGTCGCGGGGCCGCGTGCCGCCGAGCCGCGAGCGATCCGGGGAAGCGCCGCCGACCCACCCGATCCCCCCGCCCGCACACACAAGGAGCTCGACGCGATGAGCCGCAGGATCGCCTTCATCGGCCTCGGCATCATGGGCGGCCCGATGGCCGCCAACCTGGTCAGGGCCGGCCACCACGTCACCGGCTTCAACCGCACCCGGCCCCCGATCGACGCCCTGGTCGCGGTCGGCGGCCACGGGGCCACCGGCATCGCGGACGCGGTGCGGGACGCCGAGGTCGTCATCACCATGGTCCCGGCCGACCCGCAGGTCGAGCAGGTCGTCCTGGGCGAGGGCGGCGTGCTGGAGAGCGCCGGGCCTGGCACCCTGCTGATCGACATGTCCTCGATCACCCCGCAGACCTCGATCAAGGTCGAGGCCGCCGCCAGGGAGAAGGGCGTCCGCACCCTGGACGCTCCGGTCTCCGGCGGCGAGGCGGGCGCCGTCGAGGCCGTCCTGTCGATCATGGTCGGCGGGGCCGCCGAGGACTTCGCCGAGGCCGAGCCGCTGTTCGGCGCGCTGGGCACCACGGTCGTCCACGTCGGCCCGTCCGGCGCCGGCCAGACCGTCAAGGCCGCCAACCAGCTGATCGTCGCGGCCAACCTCCAGGTGCTCGCCGAGGCCGTGGTGTTCCTGGAGAACGCCGGCGTCGACCTCGCGTCCGCGCTGGACGTGCTCGGCGGCGGCCTGGCCGGCTCCACCGTGCTCGACCGCAAGAAGGCGAACATGCTGAACCGCGAGTTCGCGCCCGGTTTCCGGATCGACCTGCACCACAAGGACATGGGCATCGTCACCGACGCCGCCCGCGCCGTGGGCGCCGCGCTGCCGGTCGGCGCCGTGGTGGCCCAGCTGGTCGCCTCCGCCCGCGCCAACGGCGACGGCTCGCTCGACCACTCGGCGCTGCTGCGCGGCGTCGAGCGGCTCTCCGGCCGCGAGGTCGGCTGACACCCCGGGGGCTCCCGAGCGGAGCTCCCGTCCCCGAACTCCTCCTGGCGGCCGTGTACCCGTTCCGGTCGTGCCCGCGCCGCCAGGAGGCCGCACTCGACCGGCGAGCGGGCCGGGGCTCATCCGCCCGCCCGCCGGTCGATCCGGGCCGGCGACGCGTACGTCCCACTGTGGGGGCACCTCGATCGAGCCCGGTACGCGTCGCCCGGCTCCGTCCCCGCCGAGGGCCGCCTCCGTACGCCCGGCCACGCCGACCGAGGGGGCTCGCACCCCGGGCCACCCGGGCCCATGCTGGACGCACGCCCGTCGGGCGCACATCTGCCGGACGCGCGCCTGTCGGACGCGCGCCTGTCGGATGCCCGCCTGTCGGACGCGCGCCCGACGGACGCACGCCGCAGGACCACCGCCAGACCCGTACGGAAACGAGGACCGCTCCATGCCACCCACCCCCCACCAGGGCCATGTGGTCGTCGCCCCCGACAAGTTCAAGGGCAGCCTGGAGGGCGCCGAGGCGGCGGCCCGGATCGCCGCCGGCATCCGGCGCGCCGCGCCCGGCACCGAGGTGCGCGAACTGCCCGTCGCCGACGGCGGCGAGGGCACCCTGGCCGCCGCGCTCGCGGCCGGCTTCAGCAGGGTCCCGGCCGAGGTGGCCGGCCCGACCGGACTGCCGGTGGACGCCGCGCTGGCCGTCCGGGACGACACCGCCGTGGTCGAGCTGGCGCAGGCCTCGGGCCTGGCCCGGCTGCCCGGCGGCCGGGCCGCCCCGCTCACGGCCGGGTCCTACGGGGTCGGCCAGCTGATCGCCAAGGCGGTCTCGCTCGGCGTCAAGCGGATCGTCCTGGGACTCGGCGGCAGCGCCTGTACGGACGGCGGCGCCGGCATGGTGCAGGCCCTCGGGGCGCGGCTGCGCGACGCAGACGGAGCCGAACTCCAGCCCGGTGGCGCCGCGTTGAGCCGGCTCGCGGAGATCGACCCCGGCCCGCTGGCCGACGCCCTGGGCGGGGTCGAGGTCGTGGTGGCCTGCGACGTGGACAACCCGCTGCTCGGGCCGCGCGGCGCCGCCGCCGTCTACGGCCCGCAGAAGGGCGCCGACGGCGCGGACCTGGTGGCGCTGGAAGCGGGGCTGACCCGGTTCGCCGACCTGGTCGCCGAGGCCACCGGGCGGGACGTCCGGGAGGCGCCCGGCGCCGGCGCCGCCGGCGGGGTGGGCTTCGCCGCCCTGGCCCTGCTCGGCGCGACCGTACGACCCGGCATCGAGCTGCTGCTCGACCTGTTGGACTTCGACGCGGCCGTGCGCGGGGCACGCCTCGTCGTGACCGGTGAGGGCTGCCTGGACGCGCAGACGCTGCACGGCAAGGCCCCCGCCGGAGTCGCCGCGGCCGCGGCCCGGGCCGGGGTCCGGGTGGCCGCCGTGGCGGGTCGGCTGGAACTCACCGAACCCGAGTGGCGCGCCGCCGGCTTCACTGCCGTGATCGTCCTGACCGACCTGGTCGGCCCGACCGGCCCGACCGGCCCGACCGGCCAGACCGACCTGACCGACCTGACCGAGCGGCCGGGGGAGAGCATGGCCAGGGCCGCCGAGCTGGCCGAACTCGCGGGGGAGCGGCTGGCCCAGCGCCTGCTGCCGGGCTGACCCCGTGCGCGCGGAGCCGCCGGACGCCCCCGACCCTCCAACACCCATCCATTGACGTTTTGTTGAAGGCAGGCCTAGGCTCCCGGCAATCCTTCGCCTCCATCCGTGTTCGCGCACTCCCGACTCCCAGGTTCCGGAGGTCTCCCATGCCCTTCAGCCAGCCGGCGGTGATCCGCTCCCGACGGGCGGTCCTGCCCGACGGCGAGCACCCCGCGGACGTGCTGATCCAGGACGGGAGGATCGTCCGGACGGCCCCGCACGGCTCGCTCAGGGCCGGCGACGGCGAACTCGTCGACCTCGGCGACACCGCGCTGCTGCCGGGCCTGGTCGACACCCACGTGCACGTCAACGAGCCCGGCCGCACCGAGTGGGAGGGCTTCGCCACCGCCACCCGGGCCGCTGCGGCCGGCGGCGTCACCGCGATCGTCGACATGCCGCTCAACTCGATCCCGCCCACCACCACGGTGGCCGGGCTGGCGGCCAAGCGGAAGGCCGCCGAGGGCCAGGCCTGGGTCGACCTCGGGTTCTGGGGCGGCGCCGTCCCCGGCAACCTCGCGGACCTCGAACCCCTGTACCGGGAGGGCGTGTTCGGCTTCAAGAGCTTCCTCGCCCCCTCCGGGGTGGAGGAGTTCCCGCACCTCGAGGCCGCCGACCTGGCGGCGGCACTGGCCGAGCAGGCCCGGATCGGGGCGCTGGCGATCATCCACGCCGAGGACCCGGCCGTGCTCGCCGCCGCCCCGCAGCAACCCGGCGTCCACTACCGGGACTTCCTGGCCTCGCGGCCCGCCGACGCGGAGACCGCCGCCGTCGCCCACCTGCTCGCGGCGCTGTACCGGACCGGCGCCCACCGGACCGGCGCCCGGGTGCACGTCCTGCACGTCTCCTCCGCCGCCGTGCTGCCGCTGCTGCGGCGGGCCCGCGAGGACGGCGTACGGGTGACCGCCGAGACCTGTCCGCACTACCTGACCCTCGCCGCCGAGCAGGTGCCGGACGGCGACACCGCCTTCAAGTGCTGTCCGCCGATCCGCGACGAGGCCAACCGGGACGCGCTCTGGCAGGCCCTGGCCAACGGCGAGTTCATCGCCGTCGTCTCCGACCACTCACCGTCCACCCCCGACCTCAAACTGCTGCCCGAGTATGGCGGCAGCGGCGACTTCTCGGCCGCCTGGGGCGGCATCGCCTCGCTCCAGCTCGGCCTGCCGGCCGTCTGGACCGAGGCCCGCCGGCGCGGCCACACCCTGGCCGACGTGGTGCGCTGGATGTCCGCCGGACCGGCCTCCCTGGTCGGCCTCACCGGCACCAAGGGCGCCATCGCCGCCGGCCACGACGCGGACCTGGTCGCCTTCGATCCCGACGGCGAGTTCGCCGTCCGGGCGAGCGGGCTGCACCACCGCAACCCGGTCACCCCGTACGCGGGCCGGACCCTCACCGGCGCGGTGCGCACCACCTGGCTGCGCGGCCGTGCGGTGGACCCCGCCGCCCGCCCCTTCGGCCGACAGCTCGTCCGGCCGCACTCCCACCCCGATCCCACCTCACCACCACCCCGTCCGAACGCGCCCAAGGAGAGTCAGTGACCACTGCCGGCACCCCGAGTGCTCCCTTCACCGAGCTGGTCGACCTGGCCTCCCGACCGCTCGGCGCGGGCGTCGTCGCCACCAACGAGGACACCTTCGCGGACGCCGAGAACCTGCTGGTCGCCGCGCCGGCCGAGTTCCGCCCGCACACCTTCGGCCACAAGGGCCAGATCATGGACGGCTGGGAGTCCAGGCGTCGTCGCGGAGTCTCCGCCGAGCAACCGCACCCCACCGACGCGGACCACGACTGGGCGATCGTCCGGCTCGGCGCCGCCGGGGTGATCCGCGGCGTGGTCGTGGACACCGCCCACTTCACCGGCAACCACCCGGAGTCCGCCTCGGTCGAGGCCGCGTCCGTCCCCGGCCACCCCTCGCCCGAGGAACTCCGGGCCGCCGAGTGGACCACGATCGTGCCGCGCACCGGGCTCAGGGGCGACACCGCCCACGAGTTCGCCGTCGCGGACGGCACCCGCTACACCCACGTGCGGCTGAACATCTTCCCGGACGGTGGTGTCGCCCGGCTGCGGGTGCACGGCGAGGTGCTCCCGGACCCGCGCGAACTCGAAGGTCTCACCTTCGACTTGGCCGCCCAGGAGTACGGCGGCGTGGCCGAGGCGGCGTCCGACCGCTACTTCTCCTCCCCGCACAACCTGAACGCTCCCGGCCGCGCCTCCGTCATGGGCGACGGTTGGGAGACCCGGCGTCGGCGCGACAAGGCCAACGACTGGGTGCGGATCGCCCTGGCCGGGGGCGGTGAGGTCCTGGCCGTCGAAGTGGACACCTCCTGCTTCGTCGCCAACGCCCCCGGCTGGGCCGACCTGATCGGCTTCGACGCCTCGACCGGGGCCGACCCGGCCGACGGCGAATGGTTCGAACTCCTGCCCCTCACCCGGCTCCAGCCCGACACCCGGCACCGCTTCCGGCTCGACGCCGGCCGCCCGGTGACCCACGTGCGCATCAACGTCCACCCGGACGGCGGCCTGGCCCGCCTCCGGCTCACCGGCCGCCTCACCGAGGCCGGCCGCACGGCCCTCGCGCTGCGCTGGTTCGACGCCCTCCCGGCCGCCGAGGCCCGTGCCGCCCTCGCCGCGGCCGGTGCCGCCGCCGGCGAGGCCGTCGCGCTGACCGCCGCCCGCCCGGTCGTCGACCCGACCGGGGCCGCGACCGTCGTCCGGATCCTGCTCGGCTAGTCGACGGCCCGTCGGTTCATCTCCGGCACCACGAGCCCAACTCGTACGGCGGCCCGGCCCGGACCCGGTGACGCGCCGTCCGCGCCGCCGGCCCCGCCACCGCTGGCCCCACCGCCGCCGGCCCCGCCACCGCCCGCACTCCTGCCCGGCGGTCGCGGAACGCGCCCCTCCCTCCTGGGTCGTGGGGGAGGGGCCGTCGCGTCCGCCCAGGTCGGCGGACGGGGCTACACGGATTGTTCACGGATATGTACGGACGGCAGCCGTCGGAGCCGCCGGGTCGATAGGCTGGTGCGTGCCCGCGGTCGCTCCGTGGGGGGACATCGGAAGGGGACGACATGTCGACACCAGCCCCGGGTCGTCACGCCGCGCTTGACCAGGGTCCGACGGGCCCGTTCACCTCCCTCCAGCACGCCCTCAGACTGCTGGAGGCGGTCGACCGCCACCCCGACGGCGCCACCCTGGTGGCCCTCGCCCGGGAGACCTCGCTCGGGCTGCCCACCGTGCGGCGGCTCGCCGAGATCCTGGAGGTCGAGGGCTACCTCCAGTGCCAGGACGGGGGTTGGCTGCTGGGCGGCACCTTCGCACTGCTCGGTCAGCACAACCGGGAGCAGCTGGTGAAGGCCAGGCTCAACCGCAAACTCGCGGAACTCCGGGACGAGTTGGGCGCCGCGGTGTACTTCAGCCGGTACCACGACGGCGAGTTGTCGGTGGAGGCGGTCTCGGCCGCCGACTACGCCCCGGCCGTGCAGGAGTGGGTGGACTTCAAGGCGACCGCGCACGCCAGCGCGATCGGCAAGTGCCTGCTCAGTCAGCTGGACGTGGACGCCCGGCGCGACCACCTCTCCCGGCACCCGGTCGCCCGGCTCACCTCCCGCACCGTCACCGACGCCGACCAGCTGTTGCACCGGCTGGAGCGACAGCCGGCCACGGTGCCGGTGCTCGACATCCAGGAGTACGCCCTGGGCACGGTGTGCGCGGCGGTGCCGATCACGGCGGGCAGCACGGTCGGCTGTCTGGCCACCTCGATGCCGGCGGACAACATCCACAAGCTGAAGGCCGCCGCCGAGCTGCTGGCGGCCCGGGCGGCGCCGCTGATGCTGGCGATGGCGGTCTGACGGCGGGTCGGCGGCCGCGCACGCGGGTCAGGGGAAGCCCTGCCGGGAAACCGGTGGGGCTTCCCGCGTTTCCCGTGGCGTCGGACGGTGCACATCACTTATTAGACTCGATGTCGATAAGGGTGGGCGAAACCCTTGTCCCCACGGCTACCCGCGAGTACGTTTCCCTGGAGCCGAGCCGCCGCCCCCAGGTCAGGAGGGCCTGCCATGCCCCGTTCCACCCCCGTCCCCGCCCTCGCCGCCCCCGCCGCGCGCGTGCACGACAGCCTCGTCCTGGAGCCCCGGGACGTCCGCTTCGACTGGGCCCGGCTGCCGCTGCACTGGATCCCGGACGAGCCGATGGCCACCCACGTCATCAACGTGCTGCACCTGCTGCTGCCCGAGGGGGAGCGCTGGTTCGTCAAGGTGTTCAAGGAGGCGCTGCCGCTCATCCGGGACGAGCAACTGCGCGAGGAGGTCCTCGGATTCATCGGGCAGGAGGCCATCCACGCCGAGGCGCACCAGGAGGTCCTGGACCACCTGCTCGGCCAGGGGCTCGACCCGAGGCCGTACGTCCGGCAGATCTCCTGGCTGTTCCAGCGCGTCCTCGGCGACAAGCCGGGGCTGACGGCGACCCAGCAGCGGGAGAACGTCATCGAGCGGGTCGCCTTCATCGCGGCGATCGAGCACTTCACCGCCTTCCTCGGCAACTGGGCCCTCAACTCCCCGGGTCTGGACCGGGCCAAGGCCGACCCGACGATGCTGGACCTGCTGCGCTGGCACGGCGCGGAGGAGGTCGAGCACCGCAGCGTCGCCTACGACCTGATGGTCCACCTGGACCCGGGCTACCTGCGCCGGGTGCGCGGGATGGTGATCTCGGGGCCGCTGCTGGTCCACCTCTGGGTGCGCGGCGCCCGCTTCCTGCTCGCCGCCGACCCCACCCTGGAGGGGCGGCTCAAGCCCACCTGGCGGGAAGCGAGCCGGATCGCCAGACGCGGACTGCTGCCGGACCCGTTCAGGTCGATCCGCTCCGGGCTGCGCTACCTGCGGCCGGGCTACCACCCGACCCAGGAGGGCTCGTCCAGCCAGGCGCTGGGCTACCTCGCCACCTCGCCGGCCGCCCGCGCGGCCGCCGGGCGCGGCTGACGGCCGACAGGTTTCAGCGAACAGATGACGTTATCTGTTCGCTGAACTCTGTTCGCCGAAATCTGAACGCTGAACGCTGACATCCGATACCTGTCAGCTGTCGCCCGCCGCCCGCCTGCCGCCCCGCTCCCACCCCAAGGACCCCGCCGGATGGACCAGCTCACCCCGCCCCCCGACCTCTACGGCCGCCCCCGCGCCGACGGCTTCATGCGCCGGCTCACCGCCTTCGGCGACCGCTACCCCCCGGCCCTCGGCGGCCCGTTGCTGCGCCGCAACCCCCGCCGCCCGTACAGCCGCCCCACTCCTGCGCTCCGCCTGGTCGTCGCCGAGCGCCGCCAACTGGCCGCCGACGTCGTCGAGTTGACCCTCGCCGACCCCTCCGGCAGTCCGCTGCCCGGCTGGCAGCCCGGCGCCCACCTGCGCCTCGTCCTGCCCTCCGGTCGCGAGCGCCACTACTCCCTCAGCGGCGACCCGGCCGACCGCACCGCCTACCGCATCGCCGTCCGACGGCTGCCCGAGGGTGGCGGCGGGTCCGTCGAGGTCCACGACGCCCTGCACCCCGGCACCCGGCTCACCGCCCGTCGCCCGCGCAACGGCTTCGCCTTCTGCGCCGAGCCCGCCGTCCTCCTGCTGGCCGGCGGCATCGGCATCACCCCGCTGCTCCCGATGGCCCGCGAGGCGCAGCGCCACGGCCTGGACTGGCGCCTGGTGTACGTCGGCCGCAGCGCCGACACCCTCCCGTACACGGACGAGCTGCGCGCCCTCGATCCGCGCCGGGTGGTGCTGCGCACCGACGACCAGCACGGCGGCGTCCCCACCGGCGCCGAACTGCTCGCCCACGCCCCACGCGGCGCCGCCGTCTACTGCTGCGGCCCGGCTCCGATGCTCACCGCCGTGCAGCGCGCCCTGGACGGCTCCCCGGTCGCCTCGCTGCACTTCGAGCGCTTCGGCGCCGCCCCGATCGCCGGCGGCGAGCCCTTCACCGTCCGCCTCGGCGCCGACGGCCCCGCCCTCGACGTCCCCGCCGACCGCTCCGCCCTGGACGTGCTGCGCGAGGCCCGCCCGGACCTCCCGTACTCCTGCCACCAGGGCTTCTGCGGCACCTGCGAGGTCCGCGTGCTGGCCGGCTCGCCCGACCACCGGGACCGCCGCCTCACCTCCGAGCAGCGTGCCGCCGGCGCCCTGCTGCCCTGCGTCTCCCGGGCCGCCGAGGGCGAGACCCTCGTGCTGGACCTCTAGAAGGAGCCCCTCACCATGGCGAAAGCGACCCCCGCCTTCCGCTACACCGAGCGCGACCTCACCCGCTTCCGCGAGACCCAGCAGCTCGCCTACCACTGCGCCGAACAGGTCGCCGCCTGGATCGAACCCGGCGTCACCGAGCGGCAGGCCACCGCCGAGCTGCGCCGCCGCCTGGTCGCCGCCGGGGTGCAGGACTTCTTCCACGTCCCCTTCGCCTGGTTCGGCGACCGGACGGCGTTCCGGCACTTCCACACCCCGCTGCAGTTCTTCGCCGGCAACCGCCGGCTGGAGGAGGGCATGCCGTACGTGCTGGACTGCGCGCCCGTGGTGGACGGCTACACCGCCGACATCGGCTACGGCGGCAAGGTCGGCGAGAACCGGGTCTGGGACCGCCTGGCCGCCGATCTGGAGGTCTACCGCGAGCTGATCCTCCAGGAGGTGCGGGCCCGCAAGCCGCTCTCCGAGGTGTACGCCGCGGTCGACGCCCAGATCGCCGCGCACGGTTACGACAACCGCCACCAGGTGTACCCGGGCCGGGTGATCGGCCACCAGGTCACCCGCAACACCGCGCGCGGCCCCGCCGGGGTGAACGTCTTCGGCTTCGGCGTGCGCACCCTCCAGACCCTCGGCCGTGA
The DNA here is from genome assembly GCF_043201465.1 of Kitasatospora sp. NPDC048298. NCBI lineage: Bacteria > Bacillati > Actinomycetota > Actinomycetes > Kitasatosporales > Streptomycetaceae > Kitasatospora > Kitasatospora sp. NPDC048298. The sequence goes on along the minus strand of NZ_JBICYZ010000055.1, from coordinate 10,814 downwards.
GCTGATCTCCGAGCGGCTGCACGGCCGTTCACCGCTCTGGGCGGACGGGCGCTCGTCCCGGCACGCGCCCACCCCGGGCCTGTGGGCGGTCGAACCGCACATCGGCTTCCGGGGCGTGGGCATCAAGTTCGAGGAACTGCTGGTGGTCACCGAGGACGACGCCTACTGGCTCGACGACGACCTGCCGCACGTCCGCCGCTGGAGCGCGACCACCGAGCAGACTGTCACCGAGCGCACCGCCGCCGAGCCGACCGCCACCGAGCGGGCCGCCGCCACCCAGAACACCGCCGCCACCGAGCCGACCACCCTGGAGGCCACCCGATGACGAGCCCGTCGCAGCGCGGCCCGGCGCAGACCCCGGTGCAGCGCCCGTCGCAGACCCCGGCGGCGCCCCCGGTGCGCCGCCGGACCGTCCACTCCGGCGGCCTCCCGCTCGCCGTCTTCGAGCAGGGCGACCCGGACGCCCCCACCGTCCTCCTCGTACACGGCTACCCCGACACCCACGCCGTCTGGGACGACATCGCCGCCGACCTCGCCCGTGACCACCACGTGGTCCGCTACGACGTGCGCGGCGCCGGCGAGTCCGCCGCCCCCGCCGACCGGTCCGGCTACCGCCTGGAGTACCTCGCCGAGGACCTGTTCGCCGTCGCCGACGCCGTCAGCCCGGACCGCCCGGTCCACCTGGTCGCCCACGACTGGGGCTCGATCCAGTCCTGGGAGGCCGTCACCGCACCCGGCGCCGAGCGCCGGATCGCCTCGTACACGACCCTGTCCGGCCCCAGCCTGGACCACATGGGCTACTGGCTGCGCCACCGGCTGCGCCGCCCCACCCCGCGCCACCTCAAGCAGCTGCTGCACCAGGGCCTGCACTCCTGGTACATCACCGCCTTCCACCTGCCCTACCTCGCCCCCGGCGTCTGGCGCCTCGGCCTGGCCCGGGCCTGGCCGCGGGTGCTGCGCGACCTGGAGCACGTCACCCCGCGCGCCGACCACCCGCAGCCCAGCCTGCGCCGCGACGCGGTCCGCGGCATCGAGCTGTACCGGGCCAACTTCCGCCCCACCCTGGGCAGTCCGCGCGAGCGGCCGACCGAGGTGCCGGTCCAGCTGATCACCCTCACCCGGGACCGGTACGTCGGCACCTACCTCTCCGAGGGGCTGGAGCGCTGGGCACCCGAACTGACCCGCAGGACGCTGCACGCCGGCCACTGGTCGGCGCTGCTGGAGAAGGGAGCCACCGTGGCCGGGATGGTCCGCGAGTTCACCGCCCGCATCGACGCGGGGCAGGTCCGAGGCGCCGAGGGCGATGGCCGGCTGGTCGTGGTCACCGGCGGCGGCAGCGGCATCGGCCGGGCCACCGCGCTCGCCTTCGCCGAGGACGGCGCCCGGGTGGTGGTCTGCGACCTCGACCTCGCGGCCGCCGAGCGCACCGCCGAACTCGCCTCCCTGATCGGTGCGAAGGCGCACGCCTACCGGGTGGACGTCTCCGACGGCGCCGCGATGGACGCCTTCGCGCAGACCGTCGCCGCCGAGCACGGCGTGCCCGACGTCATGGTCAACAACGCGGGCATCGGGCACTCCGGGACGTTCCTGCAGACCACCGAGAAGGAGTGGCAGCGGGTCCTGGACGTCAACCTCTGGGGCGTGATCCACGGCTGCCGCGCCTTCGGCACCCTGATGGCCGACCGCGGCCAGGGCGGCCACATCGTCAACGTCTCCTCCGCCGCCGCCTACCTGCCCTCCAAGGCGCTCACCGCCTACGCCACCAGCAAGGCCGCGGTGTTCATGCTCTCCGACTGCCTGCGCGCCGAGTTCGTCGCCCACGGCATCGGCGTTTCCACCATCTGCCCGGGCATCGTCAACACCAACATCACCCGCACCTCCACCTTCTCCGCCACCACCTCCACCGAGCAGGCCGCCAAGCAGGCCCGCGCCGCCAGGCTCTACGCCCGCCGCGGCTTCCCCCCGGAGAAGGTCGCCACCGCCATCCTCACCGCCGTCCGCACCGGCCGCCCCGTCGTCCCCGTCACCCCCGAGTCCAAGGCCGCCCGCTTCCTCTCCCGCCTCAGCCCCGGCCTCCTGCGCCTCGCCGCCCGCCTCAACGTCACCTGACCGGGTGAACATCGTCTGATCCGCCCGGATGGGCCTGTGATATCAGCTAGCCTCGACTTAGATATCGCAGGCCCTACTCCGCCTTGGGAGGCTGACCATGGCCCGTACGGTGATAGACGTCAATGACGAACTGCTGGCCGAGGCCGCCGAGATCTTCGGCACGACGACCAAGGTCGCTACCGTGAACGCTGCTCTTGAGGATGCTGTGAAGCGCCGGAAGGGCCGGGAGTTTCTCGCCTGGCTTGCCGAGGGCGGCTTGCCTGATCTCACCGGGCCGGTGGAAAAGGGTGAGTGAGCGTTTCCTGATCGACAAGTCGGCATTCGCACGCTATTCCAAGCCGACGGTCCGGGCCGTAGTCGCGCGATTGTTCAACGAGGGGCGGCTCGCGCTCTGCGGCGCTGTCGAACTGGAGATCATGCACAGCGCCCGTTCGAAGGCCGACGCGCTCCAGATCCGGGAAGGCCTGCAAGGCTTCGACTGGCTGCCCACACCCGACGAGGTGTGGGACCGCGCCATCGAGGTGCAGGCCCTCCTGGCCAGCTCCGGCAACTGGCGGGCACTGTCGGTGCCGGACCTCGTCATCGCGGCCACCGCCGAGCGCCACGGCGCCACCGTGCTCCACTACGACGGCGACTTCGACATGATCGCCGCCGTCACCGGCCAGCCGACCGAGTGGGTCGTCCCCCCGGGGTCGGCGGACTGAGGGACAGCCGACCGCCGAGGCCCCCCGGGGCCGCGAGAGCGGCTGTGAGAGCATCGAGGCCCATGGAGATGACAACGGCCCTGTGGTCCTTCGCCCTCGTCGTGGGGCTGCTGACACTCACCCCCGGTCTCGACACCGCGCTGATCCTGCGGACCTCGGCGCTGGGGCGGCGCCGGCAGGCGTGGGGGGTCGTGCTGGGGATCCAGACCGGGACGCTGCTCTGGGGGACGCTGACCTCGGCCGGGGTGACGGCGCTGCTGACCGCCTCGCAGGTGGGGTACGAGATCCTGCGCTGGGCGGGCGCGGCGTACCTGGTGTGGATGGGCATCGGGATGCTGCGCAACCGGGGCGGTGAGGCGGCGGCCGAGGAGGAGCCGGAGGACGGCGGGTTCGCGCACGGCTGGCGGCGGGGCACGCTGACCAACCTGCTGAACCCCAAGGTCGGGGTCTTCTACGTGGCCGTGCTGCCGCAGTTCATTCCGGCCGGGGCCCCGCACTTCGCCGCCGGCGTGGCGCTGACCTGCGTGCACGTCGTGGAGGGCCTGCTCTGGTCGACCGTCCTGGTGGGCTTCGCCCAGGCGCTGCGCGGCTGGCTGCGCCGGCCGGCCGCCCGACGGCTGATGGACCGGGTGACCGGCGCGGTCGTGGTGGGCTTCGGCGTGAAGCTGGCGCTGAGCGACTGACCCCGCTCGTTCCTGTTCATCCCCGTTCGTCCCTGTTCGTCCCCGCTCAGGCCGCGTGAGTACGGGGTTCCGGCCTGCCCGCGGTGGCGCCCCCGACGCCCCCAACGCTCCCGACGCCCTCGACGCCCCCGTCACCCTCCGTCTCCGGGCGGGGCAGGTCGTGGTGGATCGGCCCGTCCGAGGCGCTCAGCGGCAGGCAGCTGCCGCCGCGCCGGTGGGCGACGATCTCGGCGGCGACCGAGACCGCCGTCTCCTCCGGGGTGCGGGAGCCGAGGTCCAGGCCGATCGGGGAGCGCAGCCGGGCCAGCTCGGCCTCGGTGAGCCCCACCTCGCGCAGCCGGGCCACGCGTTCGCGGTCGGTGCGGCGCGAGCCCATCGCGCCGACGTATCCGACCGGCAGCCGCAGGGCGCGCTCCAGCAGCGGGATGTCGAACTTGGCATCGTGGGTGAGCACGCACAGCACGGTGCGCCCGTCGATCCGGCCGAGCTGGGAGTCCAGGTAGCGGTGCGGCCAGTCGATCACCACCTCGTCGGCCTCGGGGAAGCGACGGGCGGTGGCGAAGACCGGCCGGGCGTCGCAGACGGTCACGTGGTAGCCGAGGAACTTGCCGATCCGCACCACCGCGGCCGCGAAGTCGATCGCCCCGAAGACCAGCATCCGCGGCGCGGGCACGTACGACTCGACGAAGCAGGTGACGGTGCCCTGCCGGCGGTCGTCGCAGGGGCGCCCGTCCAGGCCGAGTACGAGCCGGCCGGTGCGTCCGGCCTCCAGCATCGCCCGGGCCTGCGCGACGACCGCCCGCTCCAGGCCGCCGACCGTCGACGGGGCCGGCGAGAGAGCGCCCTCGACGCCGTCGGCGGTGATCGCCAGGGTGGCCCCGACCAGCCCGTCCGGCCCGGCGATCACCCGCACCAGCGCCACCGGTGTGCCCGCCGCGACGTGGGCGATCCCGGCGTCCAGTCCGGTGTCGGCCCCGGGCACCACCGGCTGGACGAAGACGTCCAGGACGCCGCCGCAGGTCAGCCCCACCGCGAAGGCGTCCTCGTCGCTGTACCCGAAGCGTTCCAGGGCCGGCCGGCCGCTCGCGATGGCGGCCTGGCACAGCTCGTACACCGCGCCCTCGACGCACCCGCCGGAGACGCTGCCCACCGCCTCGCCGTCGGCGTCCACGGCCAGCGCGGCTCCGGGGTCGCGCGGAGCGCTGCCGGAGACGCCGACCACGGTGGCCACGGCGAAGGAACGCCCGGTCGCGTGCCAGGCCAGCAGCTGCTCGGCGATGTCCTGCATGGGGTGAGGCTCCTTACACGGTTTCGACAGTAGCGGGCGGCGCCGCCGTACGGGAAACGATCCCGTACAACAGCGGTGCCGCCCAAGGCCGCTGCCCAGGGCGCTACTGCGCGAGGCCGTGCTGTCCGCCGAGCCCCCGGCCGGGGGCCCGGCCCGGCCGCTCGGTGGTCAGGTGCTCCGGTCGCACCGGGATCCGGTTGAGCGCCAGCCCGGTGGCGTCGCGGATGGCGGCGACGATGGACGGCGTCGCCGAGACGGTCGGCGCCTCGCCGACCCCGCGCAGCCCGTACGGCGCGTTGGGGTCGGGCAGTTCGAGCAGTTCCACCGGGATCGGCGGGGTGTCCAGGATGGTGGGGATCAGGTAGTCGGTGAAGGAGGCGTTGCGCACCTTGCCGTCCCGCAGGACGATCTCCTCCATCACCGCGAGGCCCAGCGCCTGGGTGCAGCCGCCCTGGATCTGGCCGACCACGGAGAGCGGGTTGAGCGCCTTGCCGACGTCCTGGACGGCGGTGAGCTCGACCACCTTGACCAGGCCCAGTTCCACGTCCACGTCCACCACCGCGCGGTTGGCGCAGAAGGAGTACTGGACGTGGCCGAAGCCCTGGCCGGTCTCCCTGTCGAAGGGCTGTGTGGGCCGGTGGCGGTGTACGCGGGTCTGCTCGACGGCCCCGTCGCCGAGCAGGTCGACGACGGGGACCAGCACGCCGGCGCTCCTCGACACCACCTTGCCGCCGGCCAGCACCAGGTCGTCGTGGGTCCAGCCGTAGCGCCGGCGGCCCCGGTCGAGCAGTTCCCGGCGCACCGCCTCGGCGGCCAGCTTCACCGCGCCGCCGGTCATGTACGTCTGGCGCGAGGCGGAGGTCGAGCCGGCCGAGCCCACCGAGGTGTCGGCCGGGTGGATGGTGACGTGCTCGACGCCCAGCTCGGTGCGGGCGATCTGGGCGTGCACGGTGACGCCGCCCTGGCCGACCTCGGCCGCCGCGGTGTGCACCATGGCGACCGGCTCGCCGCCGATCGCCTCCAGCCGCACCCGGGCGGTGGAGTAGTCGTCGAATCCCTCGGAGAAGCCGACGTTCTTGATCCCGACCGAGTAGCCGACGCCGCGCACGATCCCCTCGCCGTGCGAGGTGTTGGACAGCCCGCCGGGCAGCCGGCGCAGGTCGGGGCGCTCGGTGTCCAGCGGCGGCGGAAGCGGCATCTCCTTGGCCCGGCGCAGCAGTTCGGCGACCGGAGCGGGCGCGTCGATCTGCTGCCCGGTGGGCATGGAGTCGCCCTGCGAGACGGCGTTGATCTGCCGCAACTCCACCGGGTCCATGCCCAGTTCGGCGGCCAGCTTGTCCATCTGCGACTCGTAGCCGAACGCCGCCTGCACCGCGCCGAAGCCGCGCATCGCCCCGCAGGACGGGTTGTTGCTGTACAGCGCGAGGGCGTGCATCCGCACGTTCGGGATCACGTACGGGCCGTGCCCGAGCGAGGCCGCGTTGCCGACCACGGCGGGGGAGGTGGAGGCGTACGCGCCGCCGTCCAGCACGATCCGGCAGTCGGCGAAGACCAGCTTGCCGTCCCGGGTGGCGCCGTGCTCGTAGTGCATCCGCGCGGGGTGGCGGTGCACGTGGCCGAAGAAGGACTCGTCCCGGGAGTAGACGATCTTGACCGGTTTGCCGGTGCGCTGGGCCAGCAGACAGGCGTGGATCTGCATCGACAGGTCCTCGCGGCCGCCGAACGCGCCGCCGACGCCGGCCAGGGTGAGCCGGACCTTCTCCTCCGGCAGGCCGAGCACCGGAGCCATCTGCCGGCGGTCCGCGTGCAGCCACTGGGTGGCGACGTAGAGGTCGACGCCGCCGTCCTCGGCGGGCACCGCGAGGCCGGACTCCGGGCCGAGGAAGGCCTGGTCCTGCATGCCGACCTCGTAGTCGCCGCTGACGATCACGTCGGCCAGCGCCCGCACCTCGTCGGTCACGCCGCGGCCGGAGACCAGCCGCTGCTCGTGGCAGATGTTGCCGTACGCATGGGACTTGTACGCCTGCGGCTCGTGCACGTACCCGTACGTCTCCGGGTCGAGGCACTGCTCCTCGGTGACGATCGGGGTGAGCACCTCGTACTCGACCGCGATCTTCCTCACCGCGCGCCGGGCCGTCTCCGGGTGGTCGGCCGCGACCAGCGCGACGGGCTCGCCGTGGTAGCGGATCCGGTCGATCGCCAGGGCCGGCTGGTCCTGGACGTCCAGGCCGTAGTACTTGGAGCCGGGGATGTCCTCGTGGGTCAGCACCGCGTACACCCCGGGCACCTTGAGCGCCTCGGAGAGGTCCACCGAGAGGATGTTCGCCCGGGGGTGCGGCGAGCGCAGCGCCGTGCCCCACAGCATGTCCTCGTGCCAGAGGTCGGAGGAGTAGGCGAACTCGCCCCGGACCTTCAGGTTGCCGTCCGGGCGCAGCGGCGAGCCGCCGACGCCGTCCTTGGACGCCTGGTCGATGCTCCGGAGGTTCTTCTGCCCCTGGATGGTCCGCCCGCCCGTGCCACCGCTCTCCGCGCCGCCCGTGCCACCGCTCTCCGCGCCGCTCATCGCGCACCGGCCTTCCCCGCGCCGCCCATGCGGGCCGAGGCCAGCCGCACCGCGTCCATGATCTTCTCGTAGCCCGTGCAGCGGCACAGGTTGCCGGACAGCGCCTCGCGGATGTCGTCGTCGCTCGGCTGCGGGTCGTCCGCCAGCAGCGCGTCGGTCTGCACCAGCAGCCCGGGGGTGCAGAAGCCGCACTGGACGGCGCCGGCGTCGACGAACGCCTGCTGGACCAAGCCCAGTTCGCCGTCCTGCCCGCTCAGGCCCTCGACCGTGCGCACCTCGCGGTCCTGCACCTGTCCGGCCGCGACCAGGCAGGAGCAGACCGGGACGCCGTCGAGGTAGACGGTGCAGGAGCCGCACTCGCCCTGCTCGCAGGCGTTCTTCGAACCCGGCAGGCCGACCCGCTCGCGCAGCACGTACAGCAGGCTCTCGCCCTCCCACACGTCGTCGGCCTCGACCGGCTTGCCGTTGGCGGTGAAAGTGACCCTCATGCCGCGCTCCTGATCTGCTTGCCGTAGTCGTTCCAGGTCCAGGTGAGGGTGCGGCGGGCCATCACGGCGAGCGCGTGCCGGCGGTAGTCGGCGGTGCCCCGGACGTCGTCTATCGGCGAGGCCGCGGCCTTCACCAGCTCGCCGAAGCGCCGGACCACCTCGGCGCCCAGCGGCTCCCCGGACTCCCACAGGCCCCGCTCGGCGAGCACGCCCCGGAGGTACTCCTCGGCCTCGACGGCACGGCGCGGCGTGGGCGCGGCCGAGCCGATACCGGTGCCGACGGTGCCGTTCCGCGGGTGCAGGGCAAGCCCGAACGCGCAGACCGCGATCACCATGGCGTTGCGGGTGCCGATCTTCGAGAACTGCTGCGGCCCGTCCGCCACCGGGACGTGCACGGCCCGGATCAGCTCGTCGGCCGCCAGGCAGTTGCGCTTCACCCCGGTGTAGAAGTCGTCGATCGGGATCATCCGGGTGCCGCGCACCGAGGCCGCCTCGACGAACACGTCCCGCCCGGCCGCCAGCAGCGCCGGGTGCGAATCGCCGGCCGGGGAGGCCGCGCCGAGGTTGCCGCCGACGCTGCCGCGGTTGCGGATCTGCGGCGAGCCGACGGTGCGGGCCGCCAGCGCCAGCCCGGGCAGCGGGCCGGACAGCTCCGCGATGATCCGGGTGTAGGGGACGGCGGCGCCGAGCCGGACGACACCGCCGTCCTCGGACCACGAGGTGAGTTCGGCGATGCGGTTCAGGTCGAGGATCGCGGACGGCCGGTGCATGTCGAAGTTCAGCTCGACCATGACGTCCGTGCCGCCCGACAGGGGCAGCGCCGTCGGCTGTTCGGCCTTCACCGCGAGCGCCTCGTCCCAGGTGGCGGGCCGAAGGAACTCCATGCGGGTGTCTCCTCACGTCGTCGCCCGCCGGGTGTCCGGTGGCGTGTCGCCCAGTGAACCGCTGTGACGCGGCCCACTGGCAGTCACCGATGGCATGAAGCCCCGGCTGTGAGCCCGCCCGGCATCCTGTACGTTCCTCTAAGGAGGGGAATCCCGCAGCCCAGGTGTTCGCCGGGTGCTACCTACGACCGTAATCCCGGCCGTGACGCGAGGGCTACGGACCCGCACACGCCCCTACGGCCAGGCCCTATCGTTACCCCTTCGTTCCTCCCCCCAAGCCCCGTTAAGGAGTCCGCGGATGCGCGTCCGTGACCTGCTCGCCCCCGGCGCCCCGGGACTGCGCCTGCTCGCGGCCGAGGAAGAGCTGGACCGGCAGGTCAGCGGTGTGATGACGACGGACCTCCAGGACCCGGGCCGCTACCTGCACGGTGGCGAACTGGTGCTCACCGGCATGCTCTGGCGCACCGTCCCGGCCGACTCCGAGCGCTTCGTCCGCACCCTCGCGGCCGGCGGCGCGGTCGCTGTCGCGGCCGGCCAGGCCGAGGTCGGGCCGGTGCCCGAGGACCTGGTCGAGGCCTGCCGCCGGCACCGGATGCCGCTGCTCGTCGTCCCCGACGACGTCGCCTTCGGCACCGTCACCGAGTTCGTCGGGCGCCAGCTCTCCGCCGACCGCGCGGCCGACCTCGCCGCCCTGGTCGACCGGCACCGCCTGCTGGTCTCGGCGGCCGGCGGCGGCGGACTGGACGCGGTGCTGGACCTGCTCGGCGGCGACCTCGACCTGGACTGCTGGGTGCTCACCCCGACCGGCGCGGTGATCGCCGGCCCCGCCGACCGGCTCTGCGCCCAGGACCGCGACCAGCTGGTCCGCACCCACCTCGCCGCCCAGCGCCAGCGCCGCCGCCCCCCGCACCGGGCCCGGCTGGCGGACGGCTCGTACTCGCTGCTGCCCGCCCCGGCCCCGGTCCCCGACTCGGAGCCCACCCCCGCCCCCGCTGCCGGCGAGCCCGACGCGCCGCCGGCCGACTGCCCGCTGGCCGACTGGGTGCTCGTGGTCGCCGGCGACGTCACCGAGTGGACCACCAAGCGCCAGCAGCTCGCCGAGAACCTCGCCCGGCTGGTCGCCGCCGAGCGCCACCGCCGCGACGAGGGCCGCCGGCTGCGCCGCCGCCTCGCCGACGAGGTGCTCGCCCTGCTGCGCCGCGACGCCGACCCGGCCGAGATCAGCCGCAGCCTGTACGCCTCCTCGGCGATGGCCGCCCGCTACGAGGGCCCCGGGCGCAAGTCCCAGGCGCAGGACGACTCCTGGCTGGTGATCAGCGCCGAGGGCACCGGCCTGCCGGAGGGCGCCGTACGGGCGGTGCTGGAGGAGGCCCTCGGCGGCACCGACGACCGCGCCCTGATCGCCGGAACGGGCACCGGCGCCGTGGTGGTGCTGCCCGCCCTGGACGGCCCGGTGCCCGCCGACACGCTGCGCGAACTGCTCGCCCCGCTGGAGGCCGGGCTCGGCGCCGACGACCGGATCACCCTCGGCGTCTCCGCCCCCGCCTCCGGGGCCGGCGGCCTGCGCGGCGCCCTGGAGGAGGCCCGGCACGCCCGCCGGATCGCCGCCTCCCGGAGCGGCCGGGTCTGCGTCGCGGGCCCCGAGGAGCTCGCCTCGCACGTCCTGCTGCTGGCCGCCGTCCCGGACGAGGTGCGCCGCGCCTTCCGCGGCCGGCTGCTGGACAAGGTGATCGCGTACGACACGGAGCACCAGGCGGACCTGGTCCGCACCCTGGAGGCCTTCCTGCGCTCGGACGGCTCCTGGACCCGCTGCGCCGCGCAGCTGCACGTCCACGTGAACACCCTGCGGTACCGGATCGGCCGGATCGAGGAGCTGACCGGGCGTGACCTCTCCCGCCTGGAGGACCGGGTGGACTTCTACCTGGCGCTGGAGCTGGCCTGACGCCGCACCCGCCCGGACATGCGACAGGGCCCGGGGGGGGGGCGGGGGCGGGGGGGCCCGCCCCAACCCGTAGCTAATGACGGCCGGGCTCCGTTAACGCGTTGAGGTGGTGTGCCCCCCCATCTCGGGCGGGACCAACAAAATAAACAAAGC
>NZ_JBICYZ010000054.1:0-63961 GCF_043201465.1 Kitasatospora sp. NPDC048298 | reverse complement strand
GCTTCCACGACGGTGTCCGGGCGCTGGAGGCCGCGGGCGTCACCCGTTTCGTGGAGCTGGGCCCCGACGCGGTGCTGACCGGGCTGGCCCGCGAGAGCGTCCAGGCGCCGGACACGGCGTTCGTCCCGCTCGGCCGCCGGCTCGGCTCGGAGAGCGTCACCCTGCTGACGGGGCTGGCCCAGCTCTACGTGGACGGCCTGGCTCCCGACTGGCAGGCGGTCTTCCCCGGTGCCGGGCGGGCGGAGCTGCCGACGTACGCCTTCCAGCACCAGCGGTACTGGCTGGCGGCGGACGTCCCGCTGGTCGTCGGCGCGCTCGACACCCCCGACCAGCAGGCCGGGGCGGGGGAGGTGGCGCCGCTGCGCGCGCGCCTCGCCGGGGCCGGCGAGTCCGAACAGCAGGAGCTGCTGGTCGAGTTGGTCCGCTCGCAGAGCGCCGCCATCCTCGGCCACTCCTCCGTGGAGGCGATCGAGCCGGAGGTCGGCTTCCTGGAGGCCGGGATGGACTCGGTCTCCGGCACCGAACTGCGCATCGCACTCTCCGCGGCCACCGGGCTGGCCCTGTCCGCCGGCGTGGTCTTCGACCACCGCACCCCGGCCGACCTGGCCGCCCACCTGCGAACCGAGCTGGCCCACGGCGGGTCCGGGCTCGCCGGGGCCGGCGCCGACGGCGCTGTCGACGGCGGCGCCGAGGACGCTGCCGAGGACCTGGAGTCGATCAGCGGGCTGCTGCGCCGGGCCGCCGCCGAGGGCCGGATGACGAAGGGGATGGCGCTGCTCGACGCGGTCGCCGAGATCCTGCCCGACTTCTCCTCGGCGGCCGAACTGGAGCGTCTGGCCGAGCCGGTCCGCCTCGCCCAGGGGGAGCGGGGACCCAAGCTGATCTGCTTCCCCTCCCCGATGGCGCTCGGCGGCGCCCACCAGTACGCCCGGTTCGCCTCGCACTTCCGTGGCCGCCGCGAGGTGGTGGTGCCGCCGGTGCCGGGGTTCGGCCCCGGGGAGGCGCTGCCGCGCTCGGTGGACGCCGTGCTCGACGTCTTCGTCGAAGGCCTGCCGGCCATGGCGGCGGGGGAGCCCTTCGTCCTGGTCGGCTACTCGTCCGGCGGCCAGTTCGCGCACGCCACCGCCGAGGTGTTGGAGAAGGCGGGCACCCCGGCGGCCGGGGTCGTCCTGCTGGACACCTACCTGCCCGGCGGCGAGGGCCAGGACGAACTCTGGCCGCAGATGTTCCGGGGCATGCTGGACCGGGAGTCCTCCTTCGGCCGGTTCAGCGCCGCCAGGCTTGCCGCGATGAGCCGCTACAGCGACCTGATCGTGGACTGCCTGCCGGGAGCGCTGTCGGCCCCGGTGCTCTTCGTCCGCCCGGCGCAGTCCTTCACCGACGCGCCCGGCACCGAGGACTGGCGAGCCTCGTGGAGCGGCGAGCACCTGCTGCGGGAGGTGCCCGGCACCCACTTCACCATCCTGGAGGAGTCGGCGCCGGTGGTGGCAGAGGCGGTCGACGACTGGCTTTCGACGCTCGGAACCCTCGAAAGCTGACCGTTACTCGCCGGCCCTGCCGTCAGGGGCCCGGTGACCAGGGGCGCGGGCCATCGGTTCCGCGCCCTTGGTGTTCCCGGAAGCGGCTTGCGGTGGTGGTAGAACATCCGCCACCGAGGGGGAGAAAGTTCTACCTCGGATACGCCAAGCAATGCCAATGTGCCGAACCGCCGCCGCTTCTACCGTTGATACCAGTTCGCGTGAGGTGCGTGATTAACCGGGTGGGAGTTCCAGTGCAGACTCAGGAGAGCGGTCAGCAGGCAGTGGCCGTCCGGCTGGAAGCGGTCGAGAAGATCTACGGCAAAGGCGACAACGAGGTGGCCGCGCTCAAGAGACTGAGCATGACCTTCGACACCGGCAGCTTCACGGCCGTGATGGGCCCCTCGGGATCGGGCAAGAGCACCTTCCTGCACTGCGCCGCCGGTCTGGTCAAGCCCACTTCGGGCAAGGTGCTGGTCGGTGACACCAACCTCGCGGACCTGGACGAGGTGCGGCTCACCAAGCTGCGCCGCGACCGGATCGGCTTCATCTTCCAGTCGTTCAACCTGCTTCCGGCCCTGACGGTGATGCAGAACATCGTGCTGCCGCTCCAGCTGGCCGGCAAGCGTCCGAACAAGAGCCAGATCCTGATGGTGGTCAACCGGGTCGGTCTGGCCGACCGGCTCGACCACCTGCCCGGCCAGCTCTCCGGCGGCCAGCAGCAGCGCGTGGCGATCGCGCGAGCCCTGGTGACCCGGCCCGCCGTGGTCTTCGCCGACGAGCCGACCGGCGCCCTGGACACCCGTACCGCCGCGGCCGTGCTCGGCCTGCTGCGCGAGTCGGTGACCGCCGGCGGGCAGACCCTGGTCATGGTCACCCACGACCCGGTGGCCGCCTCCTACGCCGACCGCGTGGTCTTCCTCGCGGACGGCCGCTTCGTCGGCGAGCTGTACCAGCCGACCGCCGAGGCCGTCGCCGCGCGGATGACCCGGCTCGGCGCCTGGGACGACGAGAACTTCGAGCCCTCCTCCGCCCTGTCGGGGGGTGGCCGCTGATGCTGCTACTGGCCCTGCGCACACTGAAGTTCCGTAAGACCGGGTTCATCGCCACCTTCGTGGCGATGTTCCTGGGTGCCGCGATCGTGATGGCCTGCGGTGGCCTGATGGAGACCGGCGTCCGGATGGCGGCCCCGCCGCAGCGCCTGGCCGGGGTGCCGATCGTGGTGACCGGTCAGCAGACCTACGACGACACCGCGCTGACCGAGCGCAACCGGATCGACCCGAGTGTGCTCGACACGGTCAAGGCGGTTCCCGGCGTCGGCAGCGCGATCACCGACCTGTCCTTCCCCGCGACCGTGGTGGTGGGCGGCAAGGCGGTCGACGCCGGCTCGAAGGGCCACAACTGGTCCGGCGCCGGGCTGACCCCGTTCACGCTGACCCAGGGCGTGGCCCCGGGCAACGGCCAGGTGGTCCTCGACGCGAAGCTGTCGGCAGATTCGGGTGCCGGCGTCGGCTCCAGCGTGCAGCTGACCGTGCGCGGCGCTGCCCGGACCTTCACGGTCTCCGGCATCGCCCACCAGACCACCGGCGAGACGATCCAGCCGAGCCTGTTCTTCTCCGATGCCCAGGCGCAGCAACTGGCCGACTCCAAGGGCAAGTTCGACTCCATCGGGGTGCAGCCGGCGGCCGGTGTCGACGTTGCTGCGCTGGAGCAGGCCGTGAGTTCGGCGGTCAGCGGCAAGGCGATGGTGCTCACCGGCGAGCGGCGCGGCCTGGCCGACCTGCCGGGCACGCTCTCCAGCCAGCGGACCGTGACCATCCTGGCGGCGATCTTCGGCAGCTGGGCGGTCCTGATCGTGATGTTCGGTGTCGCCTCCACGCTCGGGCTCTCGCTCCAGCAGCGGGCGCACGAGATGGCCCTGCTGCGGGCGATCGGCACCACCTCCCGGCAGGTGCGCCGGATGATCCTCGGTGAGACCGCCGTGCTGTCGGTGATCGCCACCGCCCTGGCGATCGCCCCCGGCCTCGTCGTCGGCAAGCTGCTGTACGGGCAGCTGACCGGCAACGGCGTGGTGTCCAAGGAGATCATCTTCCGCGAGGGCTGGATCCCGATCACGGTCGGCGCCTTCGCGGCGATCGCGGCCGCCATGGGCGCGGCGCTGTTCGCGGGGCGCAAGGCCGCGAAGACCGAGCCGGTCGCGGCGATGGCCGAGAGCACCCTGCAGACCAAGTGGCTCACCACCACCCGCCTGCTGCTGGCGCTGTTCTTCATGCTCAACGGCGTCACGCTGTCGGTCGTCACGGTCACGGTGATGACCGACGGTCCGACCCTGGCGAGCACCGCGGGACCGGCCTCGGTCCTGTTCGCGATCGGCGTGGCGCTGCTCGCCCCGGGGATCACCAAGGCGATCGTGGTGGCGCTCCGTTGGCCCGTCCGCGCGTTCTCCGGACTGTCCGGGTACATGGCGCTGCGCAACGCCACCACCAACAACGTCCGGATGGCGGGCGCGGTGGCTCCGATCATCCTGCTGATCGGCATCGCCAACGGCACCCTGTACATGCAGGCCACCGAGGACACCGTCTCCGCCAAGAGCTACGAGAGCAACGTGCTGGCCGACTACGTGCTCGACTCCTCGGCCGGCGGCTTCGCGCCGGGCGTGGTCGGCTCGGTCCGCTCCATCCCGGGCGTGTCCGGCGTCTCCGAACTGGTCAGCTCCATCGGCTTCGTGGACGCCGCAGGCAGCGGCAACACCATGGACCTGCGTGGCGTCTCGGCCAACGGTGTCCAGCAGACCATCGCGCTCGACTCGCTGAACGGATCGATCGGCGACCTGAAGGGCAACACGGTTGCCCTGTCGGACAAGCAGGCGAAGGACTTCGGCGTCCGCATCGGGGACAACCTGAAGATCCACTTCGGTGACGGCACCGCCGCCGACCCCAAGGTCGTGGCCACCTACGCCGACAACCCCCAGGAGCAGTACCTGCTGCTGCCCTCCGACGTGCTGGCCCCGCACACCACCACCGGCCTGCCGACCAAGATCCTCGTCAAGGCGGACGGCAGCGCCGACCACGCCCAGATCCAGTCCCACCTCGACGGCGTGGCGGCCACGGTGCCCGGCACCGCGATCGCCGACCGTTCCACGCTGACCAGCTCCAACAACCAGATCCAGCAGATCCTGGTCTCCTCGAACTACACCATCGTCGCCATGATCGTCGGCTACGCGGCGATCACCGTGATCAACAGCCTGGTGGCGGTGACCCGCAAGCGCCAGGGCGAGTTCGGTCTCCAGCGTCTGACCGGCTCCACCAAGGCCCAGGTGCTGGGCATGCTGAGCGTCGAAGGCGCCCTGGTCGCCGTCATCGCGACCATCCTGGGCACCATCTCCTCGGCGACCACGATCGTCCCGTACAGCCTGGTGAAGGCCGACTCGATCCTGCCGAAGGGCTCGATCGGCATCTACCTCGCGATCATCGGCGGCGCGCTCGTCCTGATCTTCGGCGCGACCCTGTTCCCCTCCTGGAGGGGCATGCGGACGCCGCCGATCGAAACGGCCAGGTCCGCCTGACCGGCACGCCGGGGCCGCTCTTCCGTCACCCCCGGACGGAGGAGCGGCCCCACAGCCGTTTCCCGGCCGACCGCCGGTCGGTCAACTCGTCACGGCTCGTTGAGTTTTAGTAACGTGGCGCCGATCGAAAAAACCCGCGAGCACGACCGGTGGGTACGTCCTGTACGTACTTGTCGGACGGGCTCGCGGGATCACTGCTGTCACGGATGGACGATCGCTCAGGTGTACTTCGCTTACCGCCCTTCCTTCGACCCATCCATCGACCGAGCCGCGGATCCGGAGGCCTTGCCCATATCCCGCCGGGCCACATCCCTCTGCGCAGGCCTGAGCGAGACCTGGTGAACATCAGGAACGGCCTGCACGAGTTCCCCGCCCGACTCCGCCGGGCCGGCACCGACCTGGTGGTAGGGGTGCTGATCGCGCTGGGCGCCATGCTCTCGGTCTGCCTGTTCCTGATCACCGCCTATTTCGTGATCCTCTTCGTCATCGGTATCGGCGCGGTGATGCTGCCGATCGTGACCAAGTGGGTCCGCTGGCTGTGCAACGCCAACCGGCGGGTGGCCGCCCGATCGGGAATCGAGATCGCCGTTCCCTACCGGCCGGAGCCCCAGGAGTTCGAGAAGGACATCGTCGGCTGGATCCGCCGCTGCAAATGGATTCTGACCGATCCGGCCAGCTGGCGGGACCTGCTCTGGCTGCTGCTCAACTCGGTCGTCGGCATGATCGGTTTCCTGCCCGCCGTGGTGCTCTACTACGTCCTCGAAGGGTTTGCGCTGGCCTGCGGCCTGTGGCGGCCCATCCTGCGGGCGCAGGGCACCGGGCGCGAGTACTTCTTCGTCCCGATCCAGAGCCAACCCACCGCCGCCCTGGGCGCGTTGGCGGCAGCGGCGCTCTTCGTCGTCTGGGTGTGGTACAGCCCGGCCTTCCTCACCGCGCACGCGTACTTCACCCGCCTGCTGCTCGGCCCCACCGAGCGCTCCCGACTCACCGTCCGGGTCCTGCACCTGGCCGAGACCCGATCCGGTGCCCTGGACGCGGCCGCCGCCGAACTGCGCCGGATCGAACGCGACCTGCACGACGGTGCCCAGGCCAGGCTGGTCAGCCTCGGCATGACCCTCGGGGCGCTCGAACGCCATCTCGGCAGCGAATCGGACGAGGCCCGCAGGCTGCTGCGCGACGCCCGCACCTCCTCCATCTCGGCCCTGCGTGAGCTGCGCGACCTGGTGCGCGGCATCCACCCGCCGATCCTCGCCGAACGCGGCCTGGCCGACGCGCTGCGCGCCCTCGGCCTGGCCAGCCCGCTCCGGGTCGAGGTGACGGTGAGCATCCCGGGCGAGGTGCCGCCACCGCTCGAATCCGCCCTGTACTTCGCGGTGTCCGAGCTGCTGACCAACGCCCTGAAGTACTCCGGCGCCGAGCACGTCGAGGTCAGCGCCTGGCACGACGGCGCCGTGCTGCACGCCCGGGTCATCGACGACGGCCGCGGTGGTGCCGACGCCACCGCGGGAACCGGTCTGCACGGCATCCGCCGGCGGCTGGCCACCTTCGACGGAACCCTCGACATCAGTAGCCCGCTGGGTGGTCCGACCGCAATCAAGATGGAGATACCGTGCGTGTTGTCCTCGCTGAAGACCTCTTCCTCCTGAGGCAGGGGCTGATCCAACTCCTGGACGCCTACGGCTTCGAGACCGTGGCGGCCGTCGACAACGGTCCCGACCTGCTCGAAGCCGCCGCCAGGCATCGTCCCGACATCCTGATCGTCGACGTCCGGCTGCCGCCGACCTTCACCACCGAAGGCCTCAAGGCCGCCCTGCAGGCCAGGCGTGAGATCCCCAAACTCCCGATCCTCGTGCTCTCCCAGCACGTCGAGCAGATGTACGCCAGGGAGCTGCTCGCCGACGGCACCGGCGGCATCGGTTACCTGCTCAAGGACAGCGTCTTCGACAACGAGCAGTTCATCGACGCGATCCGCCGGGTCGCCGCCGGCGGTACCGCCATGGACCCCTCCGTGGTCTCCCAACTGATGGTGAGCCACGCACGCGACGAACCGCTCGCCGCACTCACGGTACGAGAGCGCAGCGTCCTGGAGCTGATGGCCGAGGGCTGCTCCAACACCGCCATCGCACAACGCCTCGTCATCACCGAGGGTGCGGCGGCCAAGCACATCTCGAGCATCTTCGTCAAGCTCATGCTGCCCCCGGACAGCGACAGCAACCGGCGCGTCCTGGCGGTCCTCGCCTACCTCAACGCCTGAGTGGACGCACGAGGCCCTGTCCGGCCGGTCGCGCCGGGAGGAAGCTGGAGTGGCCGCCGCTGCTCGGTCGCCGCTCACCGGCGTGGAGGCGATCGCCAACGGGATCGCGTCCGGACGCTCAGCACGGCGCGCTTTCGCCGTTCTGCTTCCGGCGGAAGCTGACGCGGGCCCGAACGGTGCGAACACTGATGGCCGGCGAGGGCTTGCTGCCCTCGCCGGCCGTCGACGTCCGTGACGGTTACCGCGCGCCCCACTCCTGGTCGGTCGGCACGATCTCGCGGCCGAGCGGCATCAGCGAGACCGGGATCATCTTCAGGTTGGCCCACCCGAAGGGGATGCCGATGATCGACAGGAACAGCGGGATGCTCGTGATCAGGTGCCCGAGAGCCAGCCACCAGCCGGCGAACACCAGCCAGATGACGTTCCCCACGCAGGACGCCGGCCCCGCGTCGGGCCGCTCCACCGCCGTCCGCCCGAACGGCCACAGGATGAACCCGGCCAGCCGGAACGACGCGATGCCGAACGGGATCGTGATGATGAGTACGCAGCAGATGATTCCGGCGAGCACGTAGGCAAGAGCCATCCAAATGCCGCAGAAAATCAGCCAGATGACATTGAGGATGAACCTTATTGCACTCATGCTGGATACCTTCTCACGGCTGATGGCGTTGCACTACGACCGTGCCATGCCCGTCGGCGAGCGTGTCCACGCCCTTAGGGGCCGTTCCTCAGGGATCGGTCCGGGTCGCAGCCTCGGGCACGAGTGACTCGCCGGTATTCCTTGACCGGGGTCAAGGGTTCGGAAGTTCGAACTCTGACGTTCCGGCCAGTGTTCTCGCGGGCCGCAGGGCATCTTCGTCCGGTCAGGGTCGGCTGTGCTGTTTCAGGAAGTCGGTCGGGGCGCGTTCGTACGGCGGGCTCCGTATTCCAGACGCCGCGGGCGCCGGGGCGGGCTCCCGGCAGGGCGGAGGCGGTGCCTGGGCTCCCTGGGGGCGGTCGGCTTCTGCGACAATCGACCGGCCGGTGACCAGGACGAAGGGAGGCCCGCGTGGGTACGGACGGGGCGCGGTCGCGGATTCCGCAGCTGCGGCTGGACGAGCTGCTGGAGGAACTCCAGGCCCGGATCGACGCGGCCCGGGGCACCCGGGACCGGGTGCACAGCCTCCTGGAGGCGGTCCTGTCGGTCGGGCGCGAGCTGGACCTGACGCAGGTGCTGCGCAGGATCGTCGAAGCCGCGGCCCTGCTGGTGGACGCCCGGTACGCGGCGCTCGGCGTGATCGGGCCGGACGGCGAGACGCTCTCCGACTTCCTGACCGTGGGGCTGTCGCCGGAGGAGATCGCGAAGATCGGCCCGTACCCGACGGGCCGGGGGCTCCTGGGCGAGCTGATCCGCAACCCCGAGCCGCTGCGCCTGGAGGAGCTGTCGGAGCACCCGGCGTCGTACGGCTGCCCGGCGCACCACCCGGTGATGCGGACCTTCCTCGGTGTCCCGGTCCGGGTGCGCGACGAGGTGTTCGGCAACCTCTACCTGACCGACAGGCGGAGCGGTGAGGAGTTCGACGCCGACGACGAGTCCGTGATCGCCACCCTGGCCGTCGCGGCCGGCGTGGCGATCGACAACGCCCGCCTGTACGAGGAGGCCCAGCGCCAGCAGCGTTGGCTGAGCGCGAGTGCGGAGATCACCCGGAGCCTGCTGTCGGGCAGTTCCCGCTCCGAGGTGACGGAGCTGATCGCGCGGCGGGCCCAGGAGATCACCGGCGCCCGGCTGGCGGACGTGTCGGTACCCGTCCCCGGCACCGACACGGTCCGGGTGGAGCTGGCCCTCGGCGGCGACACGGCTGCCAGGCAGGGCCTGGTGGTGCCGCTGGACGGGACGCTGTCGGGGGAGGCGAGCGCACAGGGCTCTCCGGCGACCACGGTCGACCTGGCGGGTGATCCGCGGCTGTCCGGCGGCCCCCGGCGGTTCGAGGGACTCGGACCGGCGGTGGCGGTCCCCCTGGGCCGGACCGAGGGACCGGGCGAGGGCGTGCTGCTGCTGGCCAGGGAGGCCGGTGAGCCGGCGTTCACCGAGCGGGAGATCGGCCCGCTGCTCGGCTTCGCCGACCAGGCGGCACTGGCGCTGGAGCTGGCGGAGCGGCGTCGGGACGCCGAGCAGCTGGTGCTGCTGGAGGACCGCGACCGGATCGCCCGCGACCTGCACGACCTCGCCATCCAGCGGCTCTTCGCGACCGGGATGACGCTGCAGAGCGCGGCCCGGTTCATCGAACACCCGGGGGCGTCGGACCGGGTGCTCCGTGCGGTCGGCGACCTGGACGACACCATCAAGATCATCCGATCGACGATCTTCGGGCTCCGCGCGCGCGAGGAGCGCGGCGGACAGGGCCTGCGGGCCAGGGCCGTGCGGACGGTCGAACGGGCGCAGGCGGTCCTGGGCTTCCCACCCCGGCTGAGCATGGAGGGCCTGCTGGACACCGACGTCCCGGCGGAGGTCGCGGAACACGTCGTGGCCGTCCTGGGGGAGGCGCTGAGCAACGCCGCCCGGCACGCGAAGGCGAACCGCGTGGAGGTCGCGCTGCACGCCACCGGGCAGCGGGTCGTGCTGACGGTGCAGGACAACGGTGTCGGCGTCCCCGAGCAGGGGCGGCGCAGCGGCCTGCGCAATCTCGCCGAGCGGGCGCACGGCCTCGGGGGCGCGTTCGAGGTGATCAGCCCGACCGAGGGAGGCACCCGGCTGACCTGGTCAGCCCCGGTGGTGTGAGGACCGGCCGGTCACGCCTTGCGGGGCCGGCCGCGCTCGCGGGGTCCCGCGGTGGCGGTCACGCCTCGCAGGGAGGTGAACCGGGCAGGGAACGCCCGGTCACCAGTTCCGGGCGGATGCGGATGGTCACGTGGCCGGCCGCCGGTTCCGCGGGTGTGGGCACGACGGCGGGAACGGGGCGGCCCTCCGGGACGTCGGAGGTGACGGCCGCCCGCCCGAGGACGGTGACGCTCCAGCCGCTGCCGTCGGCCTCGCTGAGTTCGCTCACCTCGAAGGCGACCACCGCGTCGGCGACCGCCCGGGCGATCTCGGAGTCGGCGTCGGCGCGGAACAGGACGCTGCCGTCCGCCCCGATCCGGTGACGGACCGGCATGACGGCCGGCAGCGCACCAACGGTGTAGACCAGTCGGCCGACGGCTGTCCCGCTGAGAAGCCTCAGGCACTGCAGCTCGTCCAGTGGTGTGAATTCGGCGGTCATGGCATCCATGCTCGGCGGGGGCACGTCCTTCCGCGAGGGGCTGATGGTCCCCCCGAAGGCCTCCGGGTGGACCCCGGACACCGGGTGCTTTCGGCCCGGGCGCGGGTGCCGCTCAGGCAGTCCGGCGGATCAGACGGTCCGGCGGGTCAGACGGTCCGGCGGGCCGACTGCGGGTCCTGGCCGGTCAGCACCTGGTTGGCGATGATCGCGGCCTGGACCCGGCGCTCCACACCGAGCTTGGCGAGCAGCCGGGAGATGTGGTTCTTGACGGTCTTCTCGGCGAGGTAGAGCCGCTGGCCGATCTGCCGGTTGGTCAGGCCCTCGCCGACCAGGGCGAGGATCTCCCGCTCGCGGTCGGTGAGCTGTGGGAAGTCGGACGGCTGCTGGGCCACGGCCTCACCGCGCAGCCGGGCCATCAGCCGGGTGGCGGCACCGGGATCGAGCATGGACTGCCCGGAGGCGACCGTGCGGACCGCGGAGACGAGGTCGGTGCCGCTGATCTGCTTGAGGACGTACCCGGCCGCGCCGGCCATGATCGAGTCGAGCAGGGCCTCCTCGTCGTCGAAGGACGTGAGGATCAGGCAGGCCAACTCCGGCATCCGGGAGCGCAGTTCGCGGCAGACGGTCACACCGTCGCCGTCGGGCAGGCGCATGTCCAGGATCGCGACGTCGGGGCGCAGGGCGGGAACACGGGTGAGTGCCTGCGTCATCGTGGAGGCCTCGCCGACCACCGTGAAGCCGGGCTCCGCGTCCAGCAGGTCGTGCACACCCCGCCGGACCACCTCGTGGTCGTCGAGGAGGAACACCTTCACCGGCTCGCCCGCGTCGGCCACCGTGTCGTCCGCCATCACCGCTCCGTGTTCAGCCCGCCCCCAGGGACAGGTCGTACAGATCTCACCGCAGTGTGCGGGACATCGGGGCGCGCCGGTAGGGCCGGACGGCCCTACCGTACGACCCAAGGCGCTGCCGACGGCGGCGGGACCGGGACCCAAGTCGCTGCCGACGGGACCTTCAGCCCTCGGCCCGGCGGGCCGGCGCGCGGCAGTCTGAAGCCCACCCGGAAAGGAACTCCGATGACCCGTCTGCAGAGCCGTCCCGCCACCGACGTCCTGGTGACGACCCGTGGTGAAGTCTCCCTGGCCGCACCCGAATACGCCCGGACCAAGCTGCTCGCCGTACTCGAACGTCTCGACGAGCCGGTCCTCTCCGCCCGGGTGAGGCTCACCCAGGAGCCCAACCACGCCGTGGCCAAGCCGTCGACCGCCCAGGCCACGCTCGACCTGAACGGCCGGCCCGTGCGCGCCCACGTCGCCGCCGCCACCATCCAGGAAGCCGTCGACCTGCTCCAGGACCGCCTGAACGCCAGGATCGCCCGCGTCCGGGCCCACCGGCACCAGCACCGCCACCACGCCGGTCCGTCCGCCGCCGCCGGGCGCGAACACCGGCCGCAGCGCCGGGTGTTGGGTGCCGAGGAGCGCCGCATCGTGCGGCACAAGAGCTACAGCCTCGCGCGTCAGACCACGTGGGCGGCCGTGTTCGAACTGGAGGCGATGGACTACGACTTCCACCTGTACACCGACGCGGTGACGGGCTGCGACAGCATCGTCCACCACGACGGCGAGACGGGGGAGTACCGGATCGCCTCGGCCGGAGCGGCGCCCGAGACCGAGCCGGGCATCTCGGTGAGCACCCACGAGGCGCCCGAACTCACCGTCGCCGCCGCCGTCTCGCGGCTCGACCTCAGCGGCCTGCCCTTCGTCTTCTTCACCAACAGCGAGACCGGGCGCGGCAACGTGCTGTACCACCGGTACGACGGCCACTACGGCGTCATCACTCCCGCGCGGTAGCCGGCGCGAGCCGACCCGGCGGGGCCGTTCCCCGGCCGCCCCGGGTCGGTCCCGCCCCGGGTCGGCCCCGGCCCGATCGCCAACGGCCCGCTACCGAAGCCACGGTGGCGGGCCGTTGCCGTGCGCCCGTGCGCCCGTGCGCCCGCGTGGCGTGCGGCGGCGGTCGCCGGCCGGAAGCCGCAAGCGGGAAGCCGAAAGCCGAAAGCCGGATGCCGCGCCCACCCGGGGGTGGACGCGGCATCCGGGCGTCGCGGGCTCAGCCGAAGGCGGTCTTCAGCGCCTGGAACGCCGTCTTCGGGTCGGACAGGGCGTGGTAGACGGGCGGAATCGGATTCTCGAGGCCGAGCAGCCGGTAGACGGCGTGCATGGCGCCGCGCACCGAGTACTCGACGGTGAAGACCACGTCCTCGGGGATCTCCACGAACTGGCCGAGGAAGGCGAAGTTCCGGGCGTCGTGCGGGATCACCAGCGGCCGGTCGTGGACACCGCGCCGGACGAACTGGCTGGTGATGTAGGGCATCATCACGGTGGTGACCGTGGTGGTGGCGCGCACCTCGTCGGCGACGTCGTCGAAGCCGAGCTGGCCGAGGAGTTCGTCCAGGATCTCCCGGCCGGTGGACTCGGCCATCGCCTTGCCGGTGTGCTCGCCGGGCGTGTCGATGAACAGGCCGTAGCCCCAGAGGGTGAGGACGTCCTCGGGCTGGCCCTCGAAGTGCGGCGGTCGCGGCACCACGACGGACATCAGCCAGGGCGAGTCCTTGAACGTCATCAGCGCACCGGTGCCGGGGGCGTTGCCGGAGAACTCCTCGATCCGCTTCAGCAGGGCCGGGCTGCGCATGGTCAACGTGAAGGACTGCCAGGCGGCTTCGGCGATGTTGCCGTTGAAGACGGCGGGCCGGCCGAAGTCGGGGGCCTTGCGGGAGAGCGTCTCCCACAGGGCCCAG
This sequence comes from Kitasatospora sp. NPDC048298, assembly GCF_043201465.1. Lineage (NCBI taxonomy): Bacteria > Bacillati > Actinomycetota > Actinomycetes > Kitasatosporales > Streptomycetaceae > Kitasatospora > Kitasatospora sp. NPDC048298. The sequence continues at coordinate 50,598 of NZ_JBICYZ010000054.1, read as the reverse complement.
CCGCCGTCGCGCTTGTCGCGGACCAGCTCGGCCACGGTGTCGTCCGAGCCGTAGGCGGCGTCCGCGGTCATCGAGCCGAGGGTGATGAACGCCAGGTCGGGATCAGCGAGTTCGACGGTCTCCGGGCGGCCGTCCCGGTCGAGGTGGAGGCGCTTGGCGCGGCGGATGCCGCGGTCCTCGGTGAAGTCGACGTCCCGCACCGTGACGCCGTGCTCGAAGCGCACCCCGCGCTCGGTCAGCCACCGGATGAGCGGCCGGACGATCGAGTCGTACTGGTTCAGCCGGGTGCGGCGGACGCCGGAGAGGGTGTGGATGCGCGGGAACTCCTGGACGAAGCGCAGGAAGTAGCGCTTGAGCTCGATGGCGCTGTGCCAGTTCTGGAAGGCGAAGGTGGTACGCCACATCGCCCAGAAGTTGGTGGCGAAGAAGTGTTCGGAGAAGAACTCGTCGATCCGCCGGGGGCCGATCACCGACTCGGGCAGGGCCAGCAGGCGGGCGAGTTCGGCCCGGTCACGGGTGTCCAGGCCGAGCTGCGAGGCGTCCAGGATGCGGTGGTCCCGGTCGATCAGGCGCGCCCTGGCGTCGGTGGGCCACTGTTCGTTGAAGGCGAGGATCTCCTGTCGGACCGTCCGGTCCGGGTCGTCCAGGGTGGGGATGGTCTCCAGGAGGTTCCACAGGCAGGTGTAGGCCTCGTCCTCCAGCATCCGCCCGCCGCGCGTCACGTAGCCCTGTTCGGCGGCTCCCCGGCCGTCCAGTGAGCCGCCGGCCAGGGGGAGTTCCTCCAGGACGTGGATGTTCTCACCCGGGAACTCGCCGTCCCGGATCAGGAAGGCCGCTGCGGCGAGGGAGGCGATGCCGCCGCCGACGAGGTAGGCCTTGGTCTCCCGCGAACTGTCGATCATGGTTTCTCCGGATGTGCGGGTCGGCGCCCCTGGGCGCCCTGCGTCGGGTCGGCAGGCTGCCTCCAGCCTTCCGGCACCGGGGCGGTGGCCGCGAGGGCCGGGTGGTCCCGGCCGCCCGGGACCACTGGTCCCGGGCGGCCGGGCCGTGACCACCGAACGTCTCCGGGTCGGCCGCGCGGTACGCTGACGGGTTCCGGAGGCTCGATCCGATCCGATCCGAACCTGTTCCGTCCTTCCGAAGGAGACACCTCTCGTGGCCAGCCCGACCCAGACGCTGGAGTTCCAGGCGGAGACCCGCCAGCTGTTGCAGCTGGTGATCCACTCGATCTACTCGAACAAGGACATCTTCCTGCGCGAGCTGATCTCCAACGCCTCCGACGCCCTCGACAAACTCCGCCTGGAGTCCCTCACCGACAGCGGCCTCGGGGTCGACACCTCCGACCTGCATATCAGGCTGGACGTCGACCGGGATGCCCGTACCCTGACGGTGCGGGACAACGGCATCGGCATGACCCGTGACGACGTCGTCGACCTGATCGGCACCATCGCCAAGTCCGGCACCGCGAGTCTGCTGGCCAAGATCAAGGAGGCCAAGGACGCGGAGGCGGCGCAGAGCCTGATCGGCCAGTTCGGGGTCGGCTTCTACTCGGCGTTCATGGTCGCGGACAAGGTCGCCCTGCACACCCGCCGGGCCGGCACCGAGCAGGGCACCGTGTGGGAGTCCGACGGTGAGGGCACCTACACGATCGCGGAGGCCGGCGATCTGCCGGTCGGCACGTCGGTCACGCTGCACCTCAAGCCCGCGGACGGCGAGGACGGGCTGGGCGACTACCTGGCCGCGTGGAAGATCCGCCAGATCGTCAAGCAGTACTCGGACTTCATCCGCTGGCCCATCCGGATGGCCGCCGAACCCGCGGGCACCGGCGCCGACTTCGGCACCGAGCCGGGCGCCGAGTCGGGCACCGAGGGCGAAGCCGCGGGTGAGCGCCGGGACGAGCTGGAGACGCTGAACTCGATGAAGGCGCTGTGGGCGCGTCCCCGCAGCGAGGTGACCGAGGCCGAGTACAACGACTTCTACCAGCAGATCAGCCATGACTGGCAGGCCCCGGCCGAGACCGTCCACATGCGCGCCGAGGGCACCTTCGAGTACGAGGCGCTGCTGTTCATCCCCTCGCACGCCCCGTTCGACCTGTTCTCCCGCGACACCAAGCGCGGCGTGCAGCTGTACGTCAAGCGGGTGTTCATCATGGACGACTGCGACGCGCTGATGCCGGACTACCTGCGGTTCGTCAAGGGCGTCGTCGATGCCCACGACCTGTCGCTGAACGTCTCCCGCGAGATCCTGCAGCACGACCGCCAGATCACCGCCGTGCGCCGGCGCCTCGTCAAGAAGGTCCTCGGCGCCCTCAAGGACATGCGGTCCGGCAGGTCCGACGCCTACGCCGCGCTGTGGGAGCAGTTCGGCCGGGTCCTCAAGGAGGGCCTGATCGAGGACCGCGACAACACCGACGCGCTGCTGGAACTGGTCCGCGCCGCCTCGACCGACGACGCGGAGAAGACGACCACGCTGCGTGAGTACGTCGAGCGGATGAAGGACGGCCAGGACACCATCTACTACCTGACCGGCGAGAACCGGGCCATGGTGGAGAACTCCCCGCACATGGAGGCCTTCACCGCCAAGGGCTACGAGGTCCTGATCCTCACCGACCCGGTCGACGAGGTCTGGACCGACCAGATCCCCGCCTTCGACGGCCACCGCTTCCAGTCCATCGCCAAGGGTCAGGTCGACCTCGACGGCGACGACGACGGCGACGCCGGCGACGAGGCGAAGGCCGAGAAGGCCCAGCGCGAGCAGGACTTCGCCGCCCTCCTCGGCTGGCTCCAGAACGCCCTGGCCGACCACGTCAAGCAGGTCCGCCTCTCCACCCGCCTGACCACCTCCGCCGCGTGCCTGGTCGGTGACGCGCACGACCTGACCCCCACCCTGGAGAAGATGTACCGGGCCATGGGTCAGGAACTCCCGCCCGTCAAGCGGATCCTGGAACTCAACCCCACCCACCCCCTCGTCACCGCCCTGCGCCAGGCACACGAGGCGAACGCCGACGACCCCGCGCTCGCGGACACCGCCGAACTCGTCCACGGCAGTGCCCTGCTCGCCGAAGGCGGCGACCTGCCCGACCCGGCCCGTTTCACCCGCCTGCTGACCGACCGCCTCACCCACACCCTGTAACCCCCGCCCGGGGTGCGGCCCGCCCACGCCGACCGGTCTGGCCACGCCGACCGGTCCGGTGGGCCGCACCCCGCGCGTGTGGGCCGCAGGCCCGGCGCGGGCCGGTGCGGTGGCTGGGGTAGCGTTCCTCTGTCCACCAACCGGCCCGCCCCGTCGGGCTCTTGAGCGGAAGCCCCGATGATCGAAGCCAGCTACTCGGCAGCCCCTGCCGTCTTACCCGTGTTCGTCGTCCTCGCCCTGCTGTGCTCGGCCGGAACCGCGTGGTGGGCCCGCCGGAGGGGGGTGCCCGTCGCGCCGGCGGTGCTGTGGGGGTTGAGCCTGGCGGGCGAGGTGGCGGTGACGCTGACGCCGACGGCCGCCGGGTACTCGGGGAGCCCGAGTTGCACGATCGGGCCCGGCAACTGGGTCGAGGCGACGGGCCGGCAGGGGCTGATGAACGTCGCGCTCTACGTCCCACTGGCCTTCTTCGGCGGGCTGCTCTTCCGCAGGCCGGTCACCGTGCTGGCCGGCTGTGTGGTGCTGTCGGCCGTCACCGAGGTCACCCAGACCCTGCTCGGGACCGGACGGGCCTGTGACGGCGCGGACTTCGTCGACAACGCGGCCGGTGCGCTGCTGGGGGCGCTCCTCGCCGCCGGCTGGCTGCTGGCGCGGCGGCGCGGGCTTCCCCGGCCGCGCCGGGACCTCGTCCACGGGCTGGCGCTGGGTGCCGTCGGGCTGGCGGCGGTGGGGCTGGTGGTCCACTTCGGCGTCCGGACGTACCGGGACGCGCCGGGCTTCGCCGCTCGGCCGTCCGACGACATCGTGACGGCGCAGCGGGTGGCGGAGGGCCTCTTCGGCCCGCGCACCCTGGTGAGCACCACCACGACGACCGCCGATCCCGGGGTGCTCCAGCAGATCATGGACGTCACCACCGACCGCGGCAGCTTCCGGATCGAGCAGCCCAGCGGCCGTCTGCTCGCCGCCACCGCGGCGGAGCCGTCCGCGGCGGACGCGCCCGCCCTCACCCCGGAGCAGGTCGTCGCCGCCGGTACGGCCTTCGCCGACACCTGGTTCGCCGACCGGATCGCGGGCCTGACCCCGACCGTCACCCCCGCCGGCGGCCCGAACGGCCCTTCCCGGAAGCTCAGTTACCGCAGCGAGGGGGAGGCCTCCGGGCGGCCGCCGGTGCACGTCGAACTGACCGTGGCCGCCGACGGCCGCATCCTCACCGTCACGTCATAGCCCGCCGCAGGCTCGGTCCGGCCGCAGGCCCCGGTCCGGGCGGAGGCTCAGGCTGGCCGCAGGCTCAGGCCGGGCGCGGGAGGTAGGCCAGGCCGTGGGCGCCCGCCTCGGTGAGCTTGGGGACGGTCAGGCGGGAGACCGGGGTGAGGGTGGCCAGGTCGATGACGTCGACGGTGGAGGAGACGACGCAGGAGACGTAGGCGAGGCCGCCGTCCGGGGAGGAGGTGATGGTGAGCGGGAAGAGACCCACCTCGACGGACCCGATCCGGCGGTGGTCGTCGGCCGCGAACACCGTGAGGCGGCCGGGGAGTTGGCGGCCCAGGGCGGAGTCGAGGTCGGGGATCGTCCGGACCTCGCCGGCCAGCAGCAGGCCGGTCGAGGTGAGGTGGACCGGCAGGGCCGGGGACTCCGTCGTGAGGACCTCCTTGACGGCCGCGGCCGGGACGTCGATGACCCGGATGCCCGGGGCCGCGGCGAGGGACGGCGAGAAGTACGGGCCGGCGGCGTAGACCCGGGTGCCGTCGGGGGAGACGGCCAGGCCCTCGCTGCCGGGGACCTCGACCTTGGCGGTCAGAACGCCCCGTTCGAGGTCCACGACCGAGACGAAGGACGCCTCCTTGTTGGTGGCGAAGCCGGTCCGGCCGTCCGGGGAGACGGCGAACCAGTGCGGGCCGGGGGCGTCGGTGTCGATCCGGCCGAGCGGGCGACGGGTCTCGGTGTCGATGACCACGACGCCGCCGGGGCGGTCCCCGTCGCCCTCCACGCTGACGTAGAGGCGGTGCCGGGCGGCGTCCAACGCCAGTCCGTGCGGCCCGTGTTCGGGGGCGAGGTCGATCACGTCGACGATCCGGCGGGTGTCGGCGTCGATGACGGTCACCTCGGTGCGGCGGCCGCCGTTGGCGTGGTAGTAGCCCGAGTGGTAAGCGCTGGTGCACCAGAGCAGCCGCTGGGTCGGGTCGAAGCACAACTCGTGCGGCTCGGCGAGGACCTGGACCGTGTCGAGGAGCCGGTCGGTGGCGGCGTCGAAGAACGACACGGTCGGTCCGCTCTGGCTGACGACGGCGAGGACGTCGCCGGTGCGGGCGGCACGGGAGAGCTGTGACATGAGGACTCCTCGGGAGGGGTGTTTCGCGGTCGGTTCCACCTTCGTCGGCGGTGGCGGCCGGAACAATGCAAGGATCGGCATCGGATAGTTGCCCGAAACGCAAAGATCCAGTTCAGGAGCGTGACATCGATGGATCTCAACCTGCTGCGGGCCCTGGACGCCCTGCTCCAGGAGAACAGCGTGACCCGCGCGGCCGAGCGCCTCGGCACTTCGCCGGCGGCGGTCAGCCGGATGCTGGCCCGGCTGCGCCGCGCCGTCGAGGACCCGCTGCTGGTGCGCGCCGGGCAGGGGCTCGTCCCGACCCCGCGGGCGCTCGAACTGCGGGAGGAGGTGGGCGCGTTGCTGCGCGGATGCGACAGCGTGCTGCGCCCCGGCGCCGGCTTCGACCCCGTGCACCTCGACCGCACCTTCACGGTGCAGGCCGGTGAGCTGATGCTGGCGCGGACGGCCGGCGGCCTCGTCGAACGGGTCCGGGCGCAAGCGCCGCGGGTGGACGTGGTGTTCCTGCCGGAGGCGCTGGAGGACGGACCGGCGCTGCGGCAGGGGCTGCTGGACGTCGAGTTGGGCGTGCTCGGACACGTGGACCCGGAGGTCCGCACCCGGCAGCTGCTGCGCGTTCCGCTGGTCGGCCTCGCCAGGGCGGGCCACCCGCTGTTCGACGGCCGCCGGATCACCGCCCGCCGCTTCGCCGCCGCCGACCACATCGGCGTCTCCCGGCGCGGCAAGCGCCTCGGCCCGATCGACACCGCGCTGACGGCGCTCGGGCTGCGGCGCCGGGTGGCGGTCGTCGTGCCCAGCCACACCGGGGCGATGCTGCTGGCCCGGGACAGCGACCTGGTCACCCTCGCCCCGGCGGACTGGCTGCCGGAGACCGTCGCCGCGCTGGGTCTGCGGACCTTCCCGATCCCGCTCGAACTCGCCCCGCTGGAGCTGGGGATGGCCTGGCACCCGCGCAACTCCGCCGATCCGGGCCACCGCTGGTTCCGCGAGCACGTGGCGGCCGCGGTACTGGGTGCGGGGCCGGGCGCGGACCCGCACGGCACGGCCTGAGCGGGAGGGCGCACGGCGCGCCCCGGCGCGCCCCGGCGCGGTCCGGCGCGGTCCGGGGCGGTCCGGGGCGGTCCGGGGCGTAAGGTCGGGATACCCTGCGGGGGTAACAAGGGGCGGTGCTGAGGACGGGAGGCGAAGGATGGCGCGGTCGCGGGCGTTCGGTCCGCCGGTGCCGTGGGCGCCGCGCCTGCTGCTGCTCGCCGCGCTGCTGCTCGGCATCGTGACCATGCACACCCTCGGCCATCCGAGCGGCGGGCACGGCGGCTCCGGTGGCTCCGGCGGGCACGAGGGCCCGGGGACGCACGCCTCCGCGATGCACCCGGCGGGCGCCGTCCACCACGGACCGGCCGCCGAGCCCGTCCGCGACGCCGCGTCCGTGGCCGACGCGGCCTCCGCGGCCGACCCCGCCGCCCCCGGCGGCATGGACCCGATGACGGTCTGCCTCGCCGTCCTGGCCGGCTGGACCCTGGTGTTCCTCCTCGCCGGCTCGCTGCCGCGCCACAGCGGTGACGCCGCCGCCGACGTACGGGCCCGGCTGCTGCGGGCCGTACGCGCGCTGCCCCCGCCCGAAGGCGGGCGGATACTCCTCACCCGGCTTTCGGTGCTGCGTCAGTAGGCGCGCGCCCGCCGTTCCGCGCCCGCGCCCGCTCAGGGGCGCCCGTGCGCACATCAACGCGCCCGCTCGCACTCCCGAGCGCCCGCGCGCGGAACGGCCGACGCGACGTCCTGCACACCCACACACCGCACGAGGTGCACTCCGTCATGCGCACACCCACCCGCCGTACCGTCCTCGGCGCCGCGCTCGCCGCCGCCGGGACCGGTCTGCTCACCGCCTGCTCCTCCGACTCGATGAAGGGCATGGACCACGCGTCCATGGGCCACGGCCCCACGAGCGGAGCGACCGCGACCGCCGCCCCGGCCGGCTACCTCGCCCCGAACGGCCCCGAGGTCGCCGCCGCCGAGGCCGCGCGCAACCCGGGCCCGGAGCGCAAGGTCGCGCTCACCGCCACCGAGACCACCCTCGACCTGGGCGGCCGCACCGTCCGCAGCTGGGCGTACGGCGACCGGCTGCCCGGCCAGGAGGTGCGCGCCACCCTCGGCGACACCCTCGCCGTCACCCTGGCCAACCACCTGCCGCAGGCCACCTCGCTGCACTGGCACGGCCTCGCGCTGCGCAACGACATGGACGGCGTCCCGGGCCTGACCCAGGCCGACGTCAGGCCCGGCGCCTCCTTCGAGTACCGCTTCGCGCTCAGCCACCCGGGCACGTACTGGTTCCACCCGCACTCCGGCGTCCAGCAGGACCGCGGCCTGTACGCCCCGCTGATCGTCGAGGACCCGAGGGAGCCGCTCGCGTACGACAGGGAGTGGGTCGTCGTCCTGGACGACTGGGTGGACGGCGTCGACGGCAGCACCCCGGACGCCGTCCTCGCCGAACTCGCCAAGGGCATGGGTGGGATGGAGGGGATGGAGGGCATGGACCACTCGGGCGGCATGGACCACGCGGGCGGCTCCGGGCACGACATGTCCGGGATGCCGGGCACGAACACGGGCGGCGCAGCCGGCACACCCGGCCCGGCCGCCGGCCCGACCCGGATGCTGATGGGTGCCCGGAGCCCGCTGCTGGGCGGCGACGCCGGCGACGTCGCGTATCCGTTCCACCTGGTCAACGGCAGGCTCGCCACCGCGCCCGAGACCTTCACCGCCAAGCCCGGTGACCGGATCCGGATCCGCCTGGTCAACGCCGGCGGCGACACCGCCTACCGGGTCGCCCTCGGCGGCCACGAGCTGACCGTCACCCACACCGACGGCTTCCCGGTCGAACCCGCCACCAGCCAGGCGCTGCTGCTCGGCATGGGCGAGCGCTACGACGTGCTGGTCACCGCCAAGGACGGCGCCTTCCCGCTGACCGTGCTGGCCGAGGGCAAGAACGCCACCGCCCTGGCCGTGCTGCGCACCGGCGGCGGCGCCGCGCCCGACGCCGCCGTCCGCCCGGCCGAGCTGGACGGCCGGCTGGTCACCGCCGGGCAGCTCAGGGCCGCCCCGGGCGTCCGGCTGCCCGCCAAGGCGCCGGACCGGACGGTGAAGCTGGAGCTCACCGGCGGGATGGCGAAGGCCGACTGGGCGTTCGACGGCCGCTCGTACGACCCGGCGCGGCGCCACCCGGTGGCGGCGGGCGAGCGGGTGCGGCTGGAGTTCCGCAACAGCACCACCATGTGGCACCCCGTCCACCTGCACGGCCACAGCTTCGCGCTGCCCGGCGACGGCCCGCGCAAGGACACCGCGATCGTGCTGCCGGGCGCCACCCTGGCCGTCGAGTTCGACGCCGACAACCCGGGCCTGTGGATGGTGCACTGCCACAACGTCTACCACGCGGAGACGGGCATGATGACCGTCCTCGGCTACCGGGCCTGACCCTCAAGCTCTCCCCCCCCCGCGGAAATGGTCCCGGGTTTCACCCCGGGAGTGACCCCGAACCGGCGCAACGGTTCGGGGTCACTCCGTTCGCGGCACCCGACCCACCGCGCCGTGCCACCCCGCCGACCTGCGTGGCCATGACGTTTTCTTAACGCGGGCCGGTAGCGGATTCTTAACGCTCGTCGCATAGCGTGTCGCTCTGCCGTCGCCCGACGGCGTTTTTACGGGGTCTTTAAACAAGAGGTGCAAGGTGGTTTCGTCGGGTTCGACGGAGACGGCGGAGTCGGATGCGCCGTCGGCGCGAATACGCCTCCGCAGCTGGCTGCTGGAGGACGTGACCGCGGAGAAGCCCGCGCAGAACTCCTCGGCGCAGGGCGCCCCCGAGGCGTCGGACGGGGCCGCGGCGGCGGGGGACTCCGCCGCGCCCGCCGCGCAGGGCGGACACGTCGGCCAGCGCTGGTGGCGGGTGATGTGCCTGACCGGCCTGGACTACTTCTCGACGCTCGGCTACCAGCCGGGCATCGCCGCCCTCGCCGCGGGCGTGCTGTCGCCGATCGCCACCATCGTGCTGGTGGTGGTCACCCTGCTGGGCGCGCTGCCGGTCTACCGGCGGGTGGCCAAGGAGAGCCCGCGCGGCGAGGGTTCGATCGCGATGCTGGAGCGGCTGCTGTCGTTCTGGAAGGGCAAGCTGTTCGTTCTCGCGCTGCTCGGCTTCGCGGCCACGGACTTCCTGATCACCATCACGCTGTCCGCCGCCGACGCGAGCGCGCACCTGGTGGAGAACCCCCACCTGACGGGCTTCCTCGGCGGCAAGCAGGTGCTGATCACGCTGGTCCTGGTGGCCCTGCTCGGCGCGGTCTTCCTCAAGGGCTTCGGCGAGGCGATCGGCCTGGCGGTGTTCCTGGTCGGGACGTACCTGGTGCTGAACGTGGTCGTGGTGGCCGTCGGCCTCTGGAAGATCATCGAGGCGCCGCACGTGGTCACCGACTGGACGGACGCGTTGACCGCCCAGCACGGCAACCCGATCGTCATGGTCGGCGTCGCCCTGGTGACCTTCCCGAAGCTGGCGCTCGGCCTGTCCGGCTTCGAGACGGGCGTCGCCGTGATGCCGCACATCAAGGGCGACCCGACCGACACCGAGGCCGACCCGGTCGGCCGGATCCGCGGCACCCGCAAGCTGCTGACCACCGCCGCCGTGATCATGAGCTGCTTCCTGATCACCACCAGCTTCATCACCACGCTGCTCATCCCGGCCGACCAGTTCAAGCCCGGCGGCGACGCCAACGGCCGCGCCCTGGCGTACCTGGCGCACGAGTACCTGGGCGGCGCCTTCGGCAGCGTCTACGACCTCTCCACCATCGCGATCCTCTGGTTCGCCGGCGCCTCCGCGATGGCGGGCATGCTCAACCTGCTGCCCCGCTACCTGCCGCGCTACGGCATGGCCCCGCACTGGGCCCGCGCGGTGCGGCCGATGGTGATCGTGCTGACCCTGATCGGCTTCCTGGTCACCTGGATCTTCGACGCGGACGTGGACGCCCAGGGCGGCGCGTACGCGACCGGCGTGCTGGTGCTGATCAGCTCCGCCGCCATCGCGGTGACCATCGCCGCGTACCGCAAGCGCGAGCGCGGCTGGACCATCGCCTTCGCGGTCATCGCGGCGATCTTCCTCTACACCACCGTGCTGAACGTGCTGGAGCGGCCGGACGGTCTGAAGATCGGCGCCTGCTTCATCGCCGGGATCATCCTGGTCTCGCTGCTCTCCCGGCTGCGCCGCGCCTTCGAGCTGCGCGTCACCAGCGTGGCCATGGACGATGTGGCGGAACGTTTCATCAGGGACTACGCGCACCGACCGCTGCGCCTGATCGCCAACGAGCCGAGCCACCGCGACATCGCCGAGTACCGCGACAAGATCCGCCAGATCCGCGCCGACAACGACATCCCCGGCGAGGACGACCTGGTCTTCGTCGAGGTGACCGTCCGCGACGCCTCCGACTTCGAGGCCGAGCTGACCGTGCGCGGCGAGGTGCTGCACGGCCGCTACCGGGTGCTCACCCTGGAGAGCTCCAGCATCCCGAACGCGCTCGCCGCCCTGGCGCTGAACATCCGGGACCGCACCGGGCAGCAGCCGCACCTCTACTTCGAGTGGACCGAGGGCAGCCCCTTCGCCCAGTTCCTGCGGTTCTTCCTGTTCGGACAGGGCGAGGTCGCGCCGGTCACCCGCGAGGTGCTGCGCGAGGCCGAGCCGGACCGCTCGCGCCGCCCGCGCGTCCACGTCGGCTGACGTCCGTCCGGAGGCCGGTCGCACGCCGGCCCGTCCGCTCCGAGTGAGCGGGCGGGCCGTCGGCGTTCCCCCGGGGGGCAACAGGGCGCCGCCCGCGCCGGGGCGGGCGCGGGCGGCGGGTCGGTGGGGTCGGGTGGTCGGTGGGGTCGGGTAGGGGTCGACGGATTCAGGAGGGGGTCAGGAAGGGAGGTCGAGGACCATGCCGGGCTGGATGAGGTCCGGGTCCTCGCCGATGGTGTCGCGGTTGAGTTCGAAGAGCGCGGGCCAGCCGCCGGGGACGTCCAGGTTCTCGGCGAGTTCGCCGAGGGTGTCGTACCGGCGGACGGTCCAGGTGCCGTCCTCCGACACGGTCGAGGTCCGGGCGGCCGCCGGGGGTGGCTTGACGGCCTCGTGGCCCTGGCCGCGGGGGGCGCGGGGGACACGGGCGCCGCAGACGGGCCAGGGGGAGAGGCCGCGGCGGTCGGCGAGGTGCTGGGCGACGGCGATCTGCTGCTCGCGGGTGGCGAGGTCGGCACGCGGTGCGTAGGCGAGGCCGCCGTTCTCCCGCCACGTGGGCTGGTCGAACTGGAGGCCGCCGTAGTAGCCGTTGCCGGTGTTGATGCGCCAGTTGCCGTTGCTCTCGCAGGACGCCACGCGGTCCCAGTCGTACGAGCCGCCGCCCGACCTCCCGGGGTCGGACCCGGTGTCGCGGCCCGGTGGCGCGGCGTGGGCCGCTGGGGCGGCGAGGGCCACGGAGAGGGCGCAGAGCGCGGTCGGGACGATACGGCGTAGACGGGCGGTGGGAGGCATGCGCGACTCACAGACTCGGGGACAAGGACCCGCACCGTCCGCGGACGGCGCACTCCCACCCATGCACGCCGGACGGGGTGTTCCGGCGCCGACACGTCCGACAGGTCACCCGCACGGCCGCCCTGGACCACCCCGGCGGCCCGCGGCTGATCGGCCGTCACCCTCGCGGTCCGCCACCGACCCACAGTGGCCCGGACGTTCTCGAAGAAGGGTGCGGACGATGACGATCGATCAGGGCGCCGTGCGGGCGGGGTCGGGCGTGATCGGCGGCTCGGGGCTGTACGCGCCGCTGGACCACGTCACCGAGCCGCGGGTCACCCACGCGGAGGCGCCGGAGGTCTTCGCGGGGAACGTCGACCGGCTGCGCGCGGTGCTGTTCAAGGCGCTGGAGAGCCCGCCCGCCGAGCGGGACCGCGTCTGCTCGCACGCCCTGGACGGAGTCTCCACCGGCCTGCCGGGCGTCCGCCGAGGACTCCCCGACGGCGTCCCCCGGCCGGCGGCCACCGTTCAGGTGCTGATGGCGACTGTTCAGGTGCCGACGGCCACCGGCAGCTCGGCGAGGCGCCACTCCAGCATGCCGTCGTTGAGCCGGACCGCCCGCAGGCCGCGGGCGGTGAGCAGGCGGACGGCGTCGTAGGCCAGCACGCAGTACTCGCCGCGGCAGTAGACGACGACCTCGGTGTCCGCGGGCAGCTCGTCCAGCCGCTCGGCCAGCTCGTCGACCGGGATGGAGAGCGCGCCGGGGATGTGCCCGGCCAGGTACTCCTCGGCCGGGCGGACGTCCAGCACGACCACCTCGCCGGTCTCGGCGCGGGCGCGCAGCTCCTCGGTGTCGACCTCCCGCGCGCCGTCCTCGCCCAGGTAGGCGTCCAGCGCGGGCGGCACCGCGGCCTGGTGGCGCTCGGCGACCCTGCGCAGCAGGGCGAGCAGCTCGCCGACGTCCGGGCCGGAGAGCCGGTAGTGGATCCGGACGCCCTCGCGGCGGGTGGCGACGAAACCGGCCTGCTTGAGCGCCTGGAGGTGGGCGGAGGCGGTGGTCAGGTTCAGCCCGGCCGCCTTGGCCAGCGCGTCCACGGTGCGCTCGCCCTGGGCGAGCAGGTCGAGCAGCTCCAGGCGCTTTCCGCTGGCCAGGGCCTTGCCGCTGGCCGCGAACGCGTCGTACAGCTGCGCCTTCGCCTCGCTCTTGGCCATCGCTTCCTCCGCCTCCGCCGGTCCGTCCGGATGCTCCGTGATTCTTGTCCAAGGTTCCATGGAATATTGTACTGGAGACCCTTTCTCCATAAATCCATGGAATATTGTTGATGCTGTCGGTCGCTGCGACCGAGCACAGGACGCACGAGACGCGCATGACGCGCCGCAGACGCACCCGTCATCGACGGACTCATGCAGGAGAACCGATGAGCACCACGACCCCCGAAGCGCCCGCCCGGGTGGCCGCCCGACCGGTCCGGCTGGGCCTGCGGGAGAACCGGCTCCAGTTCTCCCTGCTGGTCGTGGTCACCGCCACCGTCGGCGGCCTGGTCGGGCTGGAGCGCACCACCGTGCCGCTGATCGGCTCCGAGGTGTTCCACCTCACCAGCGACCTCGCGGTCTTCTCCTTCATCATCGCGTTCGGCGTCACCAAGGCCCTCACCAACCTCGCCGCCGGCGCCCTGACCGCCCGCTTCCGCCGCAAGCAGCTGCTCGTCGCGGGCTGGCTCATCGGCGTCCCCGTCCCGTTCGCCCTTGCCTGGGCACCCTCCTGGGGCTGGATCGTGGCCGCCAACGTGCTGCTCGGCATCAATCAGGGCCTCACCTGGTCGATGACCGTCAACATGAAGATCGACCTGGTCGGCCCGGCCCGGCGCGGACTCGCCACCGGCCTCAACGAGGCGGCCGGCTACGCCTCGCTCGGCGCGACGGCCCTGGTCACCGGCTACCTCGCCACCTCGTACGGGCTGCGGCCGACGCCCGAGCTGGTCGGCGCCGTCTTCGTCGTCGCCGGCCTCGCGCTCTCCCTGGCCGTCCGCGACACGGCGGCGCACGTCGCGCTGGAACTCGCCCAGCACCCCACGCCCGACGGTGACGGACCGCGCCCCGGCCTCTGGCAGACCTTCGCGCACACCTCCTGGCGGGACCGCTCGCTGCGCGGCGCAAGCCAGGCCGGCCTGGTCAACAACCTCAACGACGGCCTCACCTGGGGCGTCTTCCCGCTGCTGTTCACCGACCACGGGCTCGGCCTGGCCGCGGTCGGCCTGATCAAGGGGCTCTACCCGCTGCTCTGGGGCTTCGGCCAGATCCCCACCGGCCACCTGGCCGACCGGATCGGCCGCAAGCCGCTGATCGTCGCCGGCATGCTGGTGCAGGCCGCCGGCCTCGCCCTGGCCCTGGTGCTGCTCGACCGTCCGCTGCTGGCCGGCATCGTCTCGGCGGTGCTGCTCGGGCTCGGCACCGCCATGGTCTACCCGGCGCTGATCGCCGCCGTCTCCGACCACGCCCACCCGAGCCGCCGGGCCAACGCGCTCGGCACCTACCGGTTCTGGCGCGACATCGGCTACGCGGCCGGCGCCCTGCTCGCCGGAGTGCTCGCCGACGCGCTCGGCCTGAGCGCCACCATCGTGGCGGCGGCCGTCCTCACGGCGGCCTCCGGGCTGCTCGCCGCCCGGCTGATCCGCGAGCGGGCCGCACACTGATGCGCAATCCCGGGGTCAACTTCCGTTTGCCAAAAGCGAATTCGATCGCGAAATCGAGGACGTCGGGCCTCTTGTCAAAGGTTAGGGAAGTTTCCTAACTTGATGTCATGTCCGAGACCGAGACTCCACGGCACTCCCGGCGTGACCTCCTCCGAGTCGGAGCGGCGGGCGGAGCGACCCTCGCGACCGGCGGCCTCCTGCTGCCCGGTACCGCCCTCGCCGCCCCGCGCCCGACCGCCCTCGCGACCCCGACCGTCCCCGCCACCCCGACCGTCCCCGCGCCCCGCGGCGAGCGGATCGCCGGGTCCGCGCTGCGGCCCTTCGGCCGACACCTCGCCTTCGGGGCCGACCCCTCCCAGCAGGTCGTCGTCTCCTGGCAGGTGCCGGACGCGGTGACCGCCCCCTTCGTCCGGCTCGGCGTCCAGCCCGGCGACCTCGGCGCCCCGATCGCCGCCGAGGTCCGCACCCTGGTCAGCAAGCTCTCCTGGCAGCACCCGGTCGAGGACCAGCCCCTGGTCAAGCCCACCACCGTCACCCAGTACTACCTGCACGCGCGGTTGGACCAGCTGATCCCGGACACCACCTACTACTACGTCGTGGGCCACCAGGGCCACGACCCGGCCGGCCAGGGCACCCGCCTCGGCGACGTGGCGAGCTTCCGCACCGCGCCCGCTCCCGGCCGCGGCGCCGGGTTCACCTTCACCGCCTTCGGCGACCAGGGCATCGGGTACAACGCGGCCGCCACCGGCAACCTGATCGCCGGCCTCGACCCCGCCTTCCACCTCCACATGGGCGACCTCTCGTACGCCAACGCCGGTGGCAGCGGCAAGACCGGCGACGCGTACGACGCCCGGCTGTGGGACTCCTTCTTCGTGCAGAACGACCCCGTCGCCTCCCGGACCCCGTGGATGCCGGCGATCGGCAACCACGAGATGGAGCCGTGGTACGGGGCCGACGGCTACGGGGGCATGCGCGCCCGGTTCACGACTCCCGACAACGCCTGGAACCAGTCCACGGGCATCTACTCCTGGCGGTACCAGAACGTCGGCCTGATCAGCCTCGACGGCAACGACGTCTGCTACAACACCCCGGCCAACCTCGACTACACCAAGGGCAAGCAGAAGAAGTGGCTGGAGAGCCGGCTCGCCGCGCTCCGCGCCGACACCGGCATCGACTTCGTCGTCGTCTACCTGCACCAGTGCACCTACTCCACCTGCCACGACAACGGAGCCGAACTCGGCGCGCAGCAGGACTGGGCCCCCTTGTTCGACAAGTACCAGGTGGACCTGGTGCTCAGCGGCCACAACCACGTCTACGAGCGGACCGACCCCATCCGGGCCGGCAAGGCCACCCGCAAGGTCGCCTCCGGCGACACCGTCGACCCGGTGAAGGACGGCACCACCTACGTCGTCGCGGGTGGCGGTGGCGGCGGGCTCTACTCCTTCCCGGCGGCCGACACCTACCTCGGGCACGAGACCGCCAACGACAAGTCCGTCCCGATGGTGGTCTCCGACCGCAGCGGGCACAACCAGACCGTCAAGGTCACCTGGTCCAGGGTCCGCTACACCGGCTACTGCCTGGTCGCGGTCGACGTGACCCCCGCCGTCGCGGGCAGGCCCGCCCGGATGGAGGTGCGCTCCCTCATGGAGGACGGCACGGCGGTGGACCGGGTCACCGTGCAGCGGAACTGACCGCCGACCCGGACCGGTTGAGTACTCCTACTCAGGCGGCCGGCGGTGCTACCCGGCGAGCATGGAGGCGTCGCCTCGCCGAAGTCCACGAAGGAACCGCCATGCTCAGCCGGATCGCCGGCACCCTGGTGCCCGTCCTCGGCCGCCTGTCCGTCACCTCCGAGGTGCCGGGCCCGATCGCCCCGGGCAGCATCGTCGTCGCCAACCACAGCTCGCTCGCCGACCCGGGCGTCGTGCTGGCCGCCCTGCGCCGGCTGGGCACCGAACCGGTCGTGATGGCGACCGCCGGGCTGTGGCGGGTGCCGGTGCTCGGCGCGGTGCTGCGGGCCGGCGGGCACATCCCCGTCCACCGCGGGACGGCCCGGGCGGCCACCGCCCTCGACCCGGCCGCCGCGGCGCTCGCGGCCGGCCGGGTCGTCCTGATCTACGGCGAGGGTGGCCTGCCGCGGCGCCGGGACTCCGGCGACACGGCACCGGGCGCCTTCCGCACCGGCCTGGCCCGGCTCGCGGCGGCCGGCGGCGCCCCGGTCGTACCGCTCGGCCAGTGCGGCGCCCGCCGCCTCAGCTCCGGCGGCACCGCCAAACAGCTCGCCGGGTTCGTCACCGCCCCCCTGCGCCGCCCCGCCCTGCACGTCCACCTCGGCACCCCGCTCCACCTGCCCGCCGACATCGCCGACGCCACGGCCGCCGCCCACCGCGCCGTCACCGCCGCCTGGCACACCGCCCAGCAGCGGTGCGGCCGGCGCTGATCCCGGCGCCGGGGCGCCAACTACGCTGGCGGGCATGGACTGGCTCGATCGGGTGGCACGGCTGAGGCGCTGGACGAACAACGGTGTGCGGGCGCCGCACAAGCCGCTGCTGCTGCTCTACGCCCTCGGCAGCCACCAGCAGGACGCGGACGGTGAACTCCGGTACAGCGCCGTCGAGGAGGAGCTGAAGCGGCTGCTGGCGGAGTACGGGCCGTCGCATCCGACGACTCCCGCGTACCCGTTCCACCACCTGGTCAGCGACGGAGTGTGGGAGGTCCGGACCGACCAGGGGGCGGGAAGCCCCGGCAGCGGAGTCGGGATCCTCCGGTCGAGCGGGGCCACCGGCAGGCTCGCGCCCGCCCTTCGGGTGGCACTCGCGCAGGAGCCGGCGCTGCTCGGACGGATGGCCAGGGTGTTGCTGGACGCGCACTTCCCGACCTCCCTGCACGCCGATCTCTGCGAGGCGGTCGGCCTCGACCTGGAGCAGGCCGAGGCCGGGACGGTGCGAGGGGCCGAGGCGGCGGCCAGGCGGCAACGGAACCGGCGGATGCGCGAACTGATACTCACCGCTTACGAGTTCCAGTGCGCGTTCTGCGGTTACGACGGTGCCCTCGGGGCGAGCGCGGTGGGACTGGAGGCCGCGCACGTCCGGTGGTGGTCGCACGACGGGCCGGACGAGGCCGACAACGGGCTGTGCCTGTGCTCGCTGCACCACAAGCTGTTCGACAAGGGGGTGTTGGGGCTGGGTGAGGGCCATCGCATCCTCGTCTCCGAACGCTTCGTCGGTCGCAGCGAGGCCAGCCGGCGGCAGGTGCTCGCGCTGTCCGGGCGTCCCGTCATCGGCCCGCAGCCGGGCCGCCCGCCGGTCGCGGACCGGCACCGGGAGTGGCACGCGCGGCAGGTGTTCCACGGTGCGCCGCGCCAACCGGCGGAAGGGCTTGTCGGTGCGGGGTGAGACGGTGGGGAACCCGGGTGCGCCACCCGGGGGACAGGCGACCGGGGAGGCGAATGTGAGCGGGGAACCGTCCATCGACTGGCAGCCGCAGTACCGGGGGGACCTCACGCGCCCCGAAGTCCTGGTGTGCTTCGAGCAGGTCATCAACGAACCGGACGGGGCGAAGCTGACCGCCCTGAGGGAGATGGTCCTGGCGGTCGACCCGCTGCCGGGGGACCTGCACGCGCTGGCGTCCGTCTACCTGCTGACCGGGCAATTCGCCGAGGCGGTACCGCTGTTGGAGGTCGTGGCCGACATGGGGCCGGAGGATCCGGCCGTGCGGTGCGACCTCGCCAGTGCCTACGTCCTGATCGGCAGCGTGGACCGGGCGGCGCGGGAGCTGGAGCGCATCCTCGCGGTCCACCCCGGATGTGTGCCGGCCGAGAGCCAACTCGCCGAGGCCCGGGCATGGTTGGAGTGGCACGAGGCCGGCGTGGGATTCCTGCGGCAGCAGGTCGGCCTGCTCTCCGGACTGGCCGCCGACGCCACCGCCGGCCCGACGGAGCACCTCGCCCTGGCCAGGGTGCTGTACCAGCTGGCCGCCGTCCCGCGCAGCGGCGTGGACTGGCCGGACGTGGTGAGCGTCCTGGAGCGGGCCCACCACCTCGACCGCGGTCATGAGCAGGTGCTGGAACTCCTGGTGGCGGCGGCGCACAACGCGGGCGTCGAGGGGCCGTGGCGGTCGGCGCTGTTGGAGCTGGAGCGGGTCGCGCCGGGGTCCGAACACCTCGACCACTGGCGCTCGGCGCCGCCCGCGGTCGAGCCGAACCCTGACCGGCTCCTCGCCGTGGCCACCGACCCCGAGGAGGTGCACGGCGCCGTCCGGGAGCTTCGGGCGCTGTACCGGAGGAGTCCCAACAACCTGGACGCGCTGCGCTGCGTGGTGCAGGCGGAGGTCGGCCTCGGGAACGTGGCCGAGGCGCTGTGGCTGGCCGAGAGCCTGGCCGCCGTCGAGGGGCTCGACTTCTACGGGCACGGCGCCCTGGCGATGGTCTACGGGTTGATTGGGGACGACCGGATGCGGCACCACATCGTCATGGCAATGGAGTTGGCTCCGGAGGAGGAGGAACGGGCCTATTTCCAGGATCAGTTGGACGGCCTGAATGAGGGCTGACGCCGATTGCGAGCAGTGCTGGGAGGGCGTCAGGCGGCTGCGGCCCGGTCCGTCGCGGCGGCGGTCGGCGGGGCGAGCCAGACCAGTCGTGCGGTGATGTCCGGCCGGCGGGAGAAGTGGCGGACGGCTCGCTCGGGGGAGGGGAGGGTCAGTCGCGTCCGCCCGTCGACGCCGATGACGTGCGTCGACCCGGCGGCGTCGGCGAATCCCCAGGCCGCGACCCACCCGTCGGCGTCCGCGAGACCGAGGCTGCACACCTGGACGACGGCGAACAGCCGGGGCGCGGTGTCGAGCACGAGGTCGCAGAGCTCCTGGTCGAAGGACGCGTCGGCCGACGGCAGAGGCGTGACCGGGCTGGAGTTTTGCAGGGGCGCAGCAGCCATGGAATTCTCCTACGTGAAGGGGAGTTGGACGCGGCGCTGCCATCACCACGGGCAGCGATCGGCCCTGACGCAGGATCAAAAATAGCCAGTCGGTAGTATGTAGTCCACCGCTCCTTGGGGATTCATTGCGCCTCCACCCCAACGAGTGAACGGCGCCGGCCACGACCGGCGAGGGAAGGAAGCAGCGGATGCCGCCCAGCAAGATTCCGCCGAGCATCCGGCAGCGGCGACTCGGCGCGGAGCTGCGCCGGCTGCGCGAGCAGGCGGGCCTGTCGGTCACGCGCGCCGGGGAACTACACGGCACGACGCAGTCCCGCATCAGCAATATCGAGTCCGGCGGGTATCCGGTGAGCGCCGATCGAGTTCGGGCCCTGGCGCGTCTCTACGGCTGCGCGGACGAGGCCCTGATCGAGGCGCTGACCCGCATGACCGGCGGCCGCGCGCGGGGCTGGTGGGAGGAGTACCGCGAGATCCTTCCGGCCGGCGCGCTCGACCTGGCAGAAGTCGAGCATCATGCGCGATCGATGCGGATCGCCTCGGTGGTTCACATCCCTGGTCTTCTCCAGACTCCTGAGCATGCTCGCGCGCTCTTTCGGGATGTAGTTCCACCCCTGTCGCCGCCCGAGGTGGAGCACCTTGTTTCTCATCGCATCAAGCGACAATCGGTGCTTTACGGCGAGCAGCCGATGCCGCTGTCGGCGATAGTCCATGAGACCGCCTTGCGCATGGGCTTCGGTGGTCCGGAGGTCGCCCGTGATCAGCTGGATTATCTGCTGACCATGAGCGCGCATCCTCACATCGACCTGCGGGTGATCCCGTTCGGTACCGGCAGCTACCCCAGCTCCGGCGCCGGAATCGTGTACATCCATGCCGAGGTTGCACGGTTGGACACTGTCCAGGTCGATGGGGATCGATTCGAGTTCATTGACGCCGAGCCGCAGCTGATCAAGTATCGAGCCGTGTTGGATCGGCTGGAGGCGACTGCGCTCGAGCCCGAGGCGTCCCGCGACGTCATCCGCTGTATCGCCCGAAGCATGTGAGACGGGGAGACCGTGATCGTTCAGACCTGGCAGAAGTCCTCATTCAGCGGCGACACCGCCAACTGCATCTACGTCGCGGCGGTGCCTGGTGAGGGCGTCAAGCTTCGCGAGAGTGATGACCCGGATGTCGTCATCACCATGCCGCCCGCTGTGCTCGGCGCCCTCCTGTGCGGCGTCAAGGCTGGAGAGTTCGACCAACTGGGAGGGTAGCCAGCTCCCTCACCCGCGGCCGGGAAGGATCCGGCCCAGGTGGTAGTGCAGCACGGCGGTCGCCTCCTCCGCCGTCCGCTGCTTGAGCAGCACGCTGAGGCCCAGGCCGGCGGAGACGGCCAGCAGCACGACGGCCTCCTGGCGGGGGTCCAGGCCGGGGGCGGCGTCCCCGGCCTGTTGGGCCGCCGTCAGCTGGGCGGCCAGGAAGGCCTCCATCTCGTTCGGCGCGGCCAGGAACGGCTGCCCGCCGAGCCCGGGATCGGTGACGGAGAGCACCGCGTACTCGGTGTAGATCAGGTGGAACGCCCGGCTCTCCTCATCGGTCGGCACCGCCTCCAGCAGCACCGTCTCGATGATGCCGCGCGGGTCACCGGCCGCCCCGCTCTCGCGTGCGCGGCGCTGGACGCGCTCGCCCATGCGGGTCGCCAGGCGGGTCATGGCGGCGAGCAGCAACTGTTCCTTGGTGTCGAAGTAGTACTGGACCAGCCGCACCGAGACACCGGCCTCGACCGCCACCGACCGCATGGTAACGGCGTGCAGTCCGCTGCTCGCCGCCGATCGCAGCAGGGCGTCGATGATGTGCGCCCGCCGTTCCTCGTGATCCACCAGCTTCGGCATCAGGTTCCTTCCGGATATTTTTATGATACAACCATACCATCATCAAAGGGAGGGCGATCATGACCAGGACCACCGTCGGACACTTCGTCACCGAGTCGGCCCGGGCGAAGTTCCTCGCGGCCTACGACCGGGCGATGGAACTCTGGCCGAGCCCGCGCCAGGAGCTGGACGTCGAGACCGCCTACGGCAGCGTCCACGTCCACCGCTACGGCCCGGCGACCGGCGACCCGATCGTGCTGCTGCACGGCCACGCCGGGCACCCGTCCAACTGGTACCCGCAGATCGCCGCCCTCGGCGAACACCACCCCGTCTACGCGATCGACACCCTGGACGACCCCGGCCGCAGCGTCCAGCGCGCCGTCGCGGCCGGATCGCCGGAGAACGCGGCCTGGCTGGGGGAGGTACTGGCCGGACTCGCCTTGGAGCGGGTGCACCTGGTCGGGGCCTCGTACGGCGGCTGGCTGGCGCTCAACCAGGCCGTCCACGCCCCCGAGCGGCTGGCCTCCGTCGCGCCGCTCGACCCGGGCGGGATCGAGAAGGTGCCCGCACGCTTCTACGTCCACCTGGTCGCCGGGTTGTTCGGCATGCTCGCTCCGCGCCCGCTGCGTCCGGCGGTCGGCCGGCTGCTGGCGAACCCCGCGCTGAGCGCGCCGCGTGAGATGACGGCGCCGCTGATGCTCGCGCTGCGGAGCTACAAGCCGAGCGGCCGCCCGCCGGTCCGGACGTTCACGGACGAGGAGTTGGCGTCGATCCGGCTGCCGGTACTCGTCCTGGTGGGCAGGCGCAGTGCGCTGCTGCGGCCGCACCGGGTGGTGGAGCGGGTCACCCGGCTGATCCCCGGAGTGCGGGCCGAGATCCTGGAGCGGGCCGGCCACGGGCTCAACCTGGAGCAGCCCGGAACGGTGAACGAGCGGCTGCTGGGCTTCATCGGCGGGGTCGGGCGGGAGCGGCGGGCCTCGTAGCCGGGTGGCGCCCCGAAGGCCCCCGCCCGGTGGCGGGGGCCCGTCGGAGCGCCCTGTGGCGCCGGTGCGTCAGGAGAACAGGCGGGCGTCGTTGTTCGCCGCGCTGTTGAGCGACCCCGCGTACCCCGCCGGGTAGGAGATCCAGAAGCCGTCGCTGATCTGGCTGACGTACACCGTGTGGCCGGTGTTGTTGACGATCGAGGCGGCGTTGCCGTACATCGTCACCCCGTACCCGGAGCCGTTCGCGTAGCGGGCGAACGTGTAGTTGTGCAGGTCGAGGTTCTGGTTCGGCGAGAAGTTGTCGAACGATCCCCAGCCGACTCCAGGCGAGTTGTAGTACAGGCAGACGCTGCCGCTGGGGCACGCCTCCGCCCCGCCCGGGCCCGCCGCGTGGGCGCTCCCGGTGGCCATGGCCACCGTGCCCGCCGTCAACGCCGCCACCGCCGCGATCTTGGCCGCGCGCTGTCCGAACTTGATGCGCATTCCGTACTCCCGTCCCAGTCGACAGTGCAGGAAGGCCGGGCAGGCCGGGTCCCTTGTGGACCGTCGCCCCCGAGGCCTCGAACAGGCTGGCACGTCCGCCCCACCGGCGCCACGGTTTCGTGCCGTTCCGGTTGTGCATACATGTGAAGGTGCCGGTCCCGGTCCTGCGGCCCGCGCGGCGCCGGCGCGGTTCAGCGGGACAGGGCGTCGAAGGACTGCTCGACGGCCTCGCAGGTGGCCGCCAGGTCGTCCGCGGTGACGGCGGCGGAGACGAACCAGCAGGCCAGGCTGTAGGCGTTGACGTGGACGCCCCGTTTGAGCAGTTCGTGCCGGAAGGCCGCGTAACGGGAGCTGTCGGCGTCGAGGAGGTCCCGGTACCGGGTGGTGGGCGTGGCCCGGTCCGTGAACACCACCTGGAACATGGCTCCGACGCCCTGGACCAGACAGGGCACGCGGCGGTCGTGGGCGGCCCGCCGGATGGCCTCCATGATCCGGCGGCCGGTCGCGTCGATGTGCTCGGTGACCTCCGGACGGCCCAGCTCCCGCAGGGTGGCGAGGGCCGCGGTCGCGCACAGCGGGGAGGAGTTGTAGGTGCCGCCGTGCTTGACGCGGCCTTCGGCGAGGGGTTCCATCACCTCGCGGCGGCCGGCGAAGGCGGCGATGGGCAGGCCGCCGCCCAGCGCCTTGGCGTAGGTGGCGAGGTCGGGGACCACCCCGAAGAGGCTCTGCGCGCCTCCCGGGCCGGTGCGGAATCCGGTGCAGATCTCGTCGAAGATCAGGACGATGCCGCGGTCCGTGCACTCCTGCCGCAGCGTCTCCAGGAAGCCGGGGACCGGCATGGTGCAGGCGTTGTTCGCGACGATCGGTTCGCAGATGACGGCGGCCAGTTCGCCGCGGTGGGCGTCGAGCACGGCCCGCAGGGCGTGCGGGTCGTTCCACGGGCAGACCACCACGTCCGAGACGACGCCGTCCGGGATGCCGGGGGAGTGCGGAACGCGGTTCGGCCGGTCGTAGGGTCCGGTCTCGCCCGCGTCGGGACGATTGGAGACCGCGAGGACGTCGCTCCAGCCGTGGTAGTGGCCCTCGAACTTGAGGACCTTGGTGCGCCCGGTGTGGCCACGGGCGGCGCGGACGGCTCCCTGGACCGCCTCGCTGCCGGAGTTGGCGAACCGTACGAGGTCCGCGCAGGGGACCGACCGGCAGATCAGTTCGGCGAGTTCGACCTCGGCGGTGTTGCAGGTTCCGAACATGGTGCCGCCGTGCAGCACGGGCGTCAACGCCTTGGTGAGGACGTCCGGCGCGTGTCCCAGGACGGCGCTGCCGTAGGCGGCGAGGTAGTCGAGGTACTCGTTGCCGTCGACGTCCCGGATCCGCGCGCCGGTGCCGGATGCCATGTAGAGGGGGTACGGGTGCGGGCCGGTCGACGTGAGCCGGGCCGAGGAGCTGATGCCGCCGGCGAGGGACCGCCGCGCCCGCTCGTGCCACGCGCGGCTTCCGTCCGTCGCGCCCGGCGTGTCGATGTCGCCAATCATGTGCTGCTCCTGGTTCGAGGGTGGGTCGGAGGGGCACGTTCGGATGACGGGCGTGCCCGAGGCGGGCCGCGGGGCGGGAGAGGGGACCCGGTGATCGAACGGACGGCGGTCGTGACGGGAGCGGGCAGCGGCATCGGGCGGGCCAGTGCGCTGGGCCTGCTCGCCGACGGCTGGACGGTGGTGCTCGTCGGCCGGCGGTCCGAGCCGCTGGAGAAGACCGCGGCCCTCGCGCCGGCCGATCTGCGCGACCGTGCCGTTCCCGTGCCCGCCGACATCACGGACCCCGCCGCGGTGGACGCGCTCTTCGGCGAGGTGGCGGACCGCTTCGGCCGGCTCGACCTGCTGTTCAACAACGCCGCCGACACCATGCCGTATGTCCCGGTCGAGGAGGTGGACGTGGCGGACTGGCACCGTGTCATGGAGTCGATCGCCACCGGCACCTTCCTGTGCTCCCAGGCCGCGTTCCGGCTGATGATGCGGCAGGAGCCGCGCGGGGGGCGGATCATCAACAACGGCGCCCCGTCCTCCCAGGTGCCCCGCCCGGACTCGATCGCTTTCACCGCGGCCAAACACGCGGTGGCCGGAATGACCCGCTCGCTGTCCCTCGACGGCCGGCGCTACGACATCTCCTGCGGGCAGATCGACATCGGCAACGTGACTCCCGAGGACCGGCCCCAGCCCGCCGTGCGGCAGGCGGACGGGTCACAGCGGGTGGAGCCGACCATGGACGTGCGGCACGTCGTGGACATGGTCCGGGCCATGGCCGCCCTCCCGCTCGGGGTGAACATCCAGTCGGTCCTGGTGATGCCGAGCTCCATGCCGTACGTCGGCCGCGGGTGACGGCTTCCCGTCGTGGCGCGGGACGGGAGGCACTCGCACCCGCACGTCGGCGGCCTGCAGGTCGGCGGCCTGGACCTCGATCACGGGCTGGACCACTCCTCGCGTTCACTCGGGCGACGCACCGCGGATACCACGGCGCAGGTGTGTGTCTGTCCAGCTGTCGAACGCGTCATGTCTGCCCGGGTGGCACCTGGCCGGAAACGGCCGTTCGTTCAGGCGGCGGAGCGCAGCGCGGTGGCCGCCCTCGCCTCGTCGTAGCGCCGCAACACCAGTCGGGCGACGGCCGGGTGGGCGCCCAGTGGGGCGCTGGTCCAGGCGGCGGGAGCGGTGGCGGCGCGGCGGGCGAAGAAGCCGGGGGAGAGCAGGTAGGTGGCGAGGGCGACCTCGGGGTGGCCGGCGGCCTGTAGCTCGGCGACCGCCTGGTGCGGGGTGGGGGCGGCGGCCGAGAGGTGGGCGGGGACGACCGTCCGTCCGAGGCGGGCGGCCAGCAGGGACGCCATCCGGGCGGTGTCGGCGAGGGCGGTGGGGTCGGAGGAGCCGGCGCCGGCCAGCACCACGGGGGCGTGCGGCGGGGCACCGGCCTCGGTGAGCCGGTCCGCGAGGGCCTCGGCGAGCAGCGGGTGCGGGCCGAGCGCGCGGGCGAGATGGGATTCGGGGAGGCCGGCGGTGGCGAGCGCGGCGGGGAGGTCGACCCGCAGGTGGTAGCCGGTGCCGAGGAGGAGCGGCACCAGCACCGGTCGCCGGTCGGCGAATCGGGCGAGCGACTGGGTGAGCGACGGGTGGGCGAGGTCCAGGAAGCAGCAGCGGACGGTCAGTTCGGGCCGCAGCAGGCGAACCGCCTTCACCAGGGCGCGAGTCGACGTGCTCGCCGCCTCGTCGCGACTCCCGTGCGCGACGGCGAGCAGCATCAGCCCGCCGCCAGCCGGTAGCCGCGCTTGGGGACGGTCCTGATCAGTGCCGCGTGCGGCCCGAGTGCCGTCCGCAGCCGGCCGACCGCCGCCTCCACCGCGTGTTCGTCGGCGCTCGCGTCCGGCCAGGCGGCGCGCAGGAGTTCGGCGCGGCTGAGCACCCGGCCGGGTTGTTCGGCGAGTGCCCGTAGGACGGCGGCGCCGAGCGGGCTGAGCCAGTGGCTCTCCCCGTCCACCACGGCGGCGTTTCCCTGGATCGTCAACGTCCCCAACGGTGACGGGACTTCGTGCCGGGATCGGCCCGGCAGGGTGTCCTCCAGCAGTCGGACCAGGGTGCCGAGCCGGCCGCGTTCCGGGTAGCGGGCGGGCAGGCCGAGTTCGGTGAGCGGGCGGGCGCAGAGCGCGCCGACGCAGACCGCCAGGACGTCCCCGCGCAGGGCGTCGAGCAGTGCCTCGCGCAGGCCCTCGCTCTCCGCCGCGGCGAGCAGGGCGGTGATCGCGGGGGCGCTGGTGAAGGTGAGCGCGTGCACGTGGCGCCGTACGGTCTGGTCGAGCAGCCGGTGCACCGCCCCCCGGTCCTCCGGCGGTGCCCAGCGGTACACCGGGACGGAGATCACCTCGGCGCCGCGCTCGCGCAGCGCCGCCGCGAAGGCGTCCAGCCGGACCCCGTGCTCCTGGACGGCGATCCGCCGCCCGGCCAGCGGGCGGGCGAGCAGCCAGGCGAGCAGTCCGTCGGTGGTCTCGGTGGTGGGGGACCAGCCCTCGTCCAGTCCGCTGGCCCGGACCGCCCCGGTCGCCTTGGGGCCACGGCTGAGCACCAGCGCGCCCCGGCACGCCTCGGTGAGGGCGGCGCCACGGCCCCAGCCCTCGGCGGCGCTCATCCAGCCGCGCCAGCCGACGCCGGTGGTGGCCACCACGTAGTCGAGCGGGGCGGCCAGGCAGCGGTCGGTGGCCTCGCGCAGGGCGTGGTCGTCGGCGAGCGGTAGGATCCGCAGCGTCGGTGCCTCGATGACGTGGGCGCCGCGTCGGGTGAGCAGAGCGGTCAGCTCCTCCCTGCGGCGCGCGGCGGTGACGCCGACGGTGTAGCCGGTCAGCGGCCCTGCGCCGGTGAGCGGCCCTGCTGGTGGAACGGTTGCCATGCCGGTCAGCCTCCGCCCGGCCTGTTACGGGAGTATTTCCCGTCCGTCACCCGCGGGTTAGCGAAACTGCCGTTGCGGTTACGCCGGATGTCCGACCGCGCACTTCACGGTACGGGCGACGTGAGCGAGGTGTACCGCGCACGCAACATCGCCGACTCCGTCGCGAAACAGTGGGCCGCGAAGGTCCGTACATGACACCAACCGCTCTCGCGGCCGCCACCGACACGCACTGCCCCTACTGCTCCCTGCAGTGCGGGATGCGGCTTGTGCCGGGCACGGACCGGCCGGCCGAGGTGCTGGAGCGCCCCGACTTCCCGGTGAACCGCGGCGCCCTGTGCGGCAAGGGCCGCTCGGCGCCCGCGCTGCTCGCCCGGGACGTCCGGCTGACCGGCCCGCTGCTGCGCGACCGCCCCGGCGGGCCGCTGCGCGCGGCCGACTGGCCGGAGGCACTGGACCGGGTGGCCACCGGGCTGGCCCGGACGCGGGCGCGGCACGGGCCGGACGCGGTCGGCGTGTTCGGCGGCGGCGGGCTCACCAACGAGAAGGCCTACCTGCTGGGCAAGTTCGCCCGGGTCGTGCTGGGCACCGCCAACATCGACTACAACGGCCGGTTCTGCATGTCCTCGGCCGCCGCCGCGCACCGCCGGGCCTTCGGCCTGGACCGCGGACTGCCCTTCCCGCTCGCCGACATCCCGCACACCGGCTGCCTGATCCTGGTCGGCGGCAACCCGGCCGAGACGATGCCGCCCGCCGTCCGCTACTTCCGCGAACTGCGGGAGAACGGCGGTAAGTTGATCGTCGTGGACCCACGTCGCACCCGCACCGCCGAGCTGGCCGACCTGCACCTGCAGCCCCGCCCCGGCGGGGACCTGGCGCTCGCCCTCGGCCTGCTCCACCTGGTGATCGCCGACGGACTGGTCGACCAGGAGTTCGTCGCGCGGCGCACCTCGGGCTTCGAACAGGCGCGCGCGGCGGCGATGGCCCACTGGCCCGACCGGGTGGAGCGGATCACCGGCGTCCCCGTCCACCAACTACGGGAAGTGGCGGCGATGTTCGGCCGGGCGGCCACCGGCATGGTGCTCACCGCGCGCGGCCCGGAGCAGCAGAGCAAGGGCACCGACACCGTCGGCGCCTGGATCGACCTGTGCCTGGCCACCGGCAAGGCCGGCCGCCCCTACAGCGGCTACGGCTGCCTGACCGGCCAGGGCAACGGCCAGGGCGGACGCGAGCACGGCCAGAAGGCCGACCAACTGCCCGGCTACCGCTCGATCGAGGACCCGGTGGCACGCGAACACGTCGCCGCCGTCTGGGGCGTGGCGCCCGAGAGCCTCCCCGGCCCCGGCCGGTCCGCGTACGAGCTGCTGGACGGCCTCGGCCGCCCCGACGGCGTCCGGGCGCTGCTGCTGGCCGGCTCCAACCCGGCGGTGTCCGCGCCGAACGCCAATCACGTCACCGAACGGCTGCGCGCGCTGGACCTGCTGGTGGTCGCCGACGTGGTGCTCTCCGAGACCGCGCGGCTCGCCGACGTCGTGCTGCCGGTCACCCAGTGGGCCGAGGAGGACGGCACCACCACCAACCTGGAGGGCCGGGTGATCCTGCGCCGCCGCGCCCTCGACCCGCCGCCGGGCGTCCGCAGCGAGCTGTGGGTGCTGGGTGAACTGGCCGCCAGGCTGGGCGTGTCCAAGGGATTCCCCGCCGGGGCCGAGCAGGTCTTCGAGGAACTGCGCCGGGCCTCGGCCGGCGGCGACGCCGACTACGCGGGCATCGGCTACGAGCGGATCGCCGCCGAGGACGGGGTGTTCTGGCCCTGCCCGACACCGGACCACCCGGGCACGCCCCGGCTGTTCCTCGACCGCTTCGCCACCCCCGACGGCCGGGCCCGGTTCGCCGCCGTCACCCACCGCCCGGCCGGCGAGGAGCCGGACGACGACTACCCGCTGTACCTGACCACCGGCCGGGTGCTCGCCCAGTACCAGAGCGGCGCGCAGACCCGCCGGGTCGCCGAGCTGAACGCGGCCGCACCCGGACCGTACGTCGAACTGCACCCGAGGCTCGCCGGGCGGCTCGGGATCGCCGACGGCGAGCCGGTGGCCGTCACCAGCCGGCGCGGCCGGGCCGTCGCCCCGGCCAGGGTCACCGACACGATCCGGCCGGACACCGTCTTCATGCCGTTCCACTGGGCGGGCGCCGGGCGGGCCAACAGCCTCACCAACCCGGCGCTCGACCCGGTCTCCGGGATGCCGGAGTTCAAGCTGTGCGCGGTCCGGGTGGAGCCGGTGGGGGTGGGGCTCGTCGGGTCGGAGCCCCTCGGGTCGGAGCCCCTCGGGTCCGAGGTCGCGAAGCCGGAGCCGGATCGGTGAGGGGCCGCGGGATGACCCCGAGGATCGCCGTGGTCGGCGGCGGCATGGCGGCCGCCCGCTTCGCCGAGCGGTACGGCGCCCTCGGCGGGCCGGGCGAGGTCACGGTGTACGGGGCCGAACCGCGCGCCCCGTACAACCGGGTGCTGCTCACCGAGGTGCTGGCCGGGCGCTACGACGCCGAGTCGATCGCGCTGCCGCTCGGCGGGGCCGAGGTCAGGCCGGGGTGCGAGGTGGTCGCGCTGGACCCCGCGGCGAGGAAGCTGTGGCTGGCCGGCGGGGCCGCCGAACCCTGGGACGAGCTGGTGCTGGCCACCGGCGCCGGCCCGGTGCTGCCGCCGGTACGCGGACTGCGCGGGCCCGACGGCTCCGGCCTGGTCGAGGGCGTGCACACGCTGCGTACCCTGGACGACTGCGTCCGGCTGGCCGAGCACGCCGTCGGCGCGCGACACGCGGTGGTGATCGGCGGCGGGGTGCTCGGCGTGAGCGCCGCCGGGGCGCTCGCCGCGCTCGGCACGCGGGTCGAAATCATCCACCAGGCCTCATATCTGATCGAGCGTCAGCTGGATGCGGGAGCGTCCGGCGTGCTGCGGGAGCGGCTGCGGGCGGTCGGCGTCGACTGTCACACCGGCCACCGCGTCCGGGCCGTGCACGGCAGCGCCCGGGTCGAGGCCGTCGAACTGGCCGACGGCCGCCGGATCGACTGCGACCTCGTGGTGCTCGCCTGCGGCGCCCGCCCGCACACCGAACTCGCACGGACCGCCGGACTGCCCGCCGCCACCGGCGTACTGGTCGACGACGGGCTGACCGTGGCCCCGAACGTGCACGCGATCGGCGACTGCGCCGAACACCGCGGCACCGTCCACGGCCTGGCCGGCCCCGCCTGGGAACAGGCCGACGTGCTCGCCCGTCGGCTCTCCGGCGCCGAACCGGACGCCCGCTACCCCGGCACCGGCCCGCGCGCCCGGCTCAGCACCGGCGGTCTGGACTACGCGGCCTTCGGCACCGTGGACGAGACCCGCGAGCCCGGCCTCCACGCGCTGCTGCTCACCGACGCCACCCGCGGCAGCTACAAGAAGCTCGTCCTGCGCGGCGACCGCCTGGTCGGCGCCATCCTGCTCGGCGACCTGGCCGCCGTGGACGCGGTGGCCGGCGCCTTCGCCGACGGCGGTGCGATCGCCGGCCACCCCCTGCACCTGCTCACCGGAGGAACCGCCATGACTGGAGACGTGCGTTGACCACTGACCATCGCAGCACCCGAGGCCCCGGCGCCGTCCGCGACCTCGTCCTGGTCGGCCACGGCATGGTCGGCCAGCGCTTCCTGGAGGCCTGGACGGAGCAGCCCGCCGCCCACGGATGGCGGGTCACCGTGCTGGCCGAGGAGGCCCGGCCCGCCTACGACCGCGTTCACCTCAGCTCGCTGTTCGCCGGGAGCACCGCCGAGGACCTCACGCTCTGCCCGACCGGCTTCCCGGCCGAGCACGGCATCGACCTGCGCCTGGGCGACCCGGCCACCGCGATCGACCGCTCCCGGCGTCTGGTGCGTACCGCCTCGGGTGCCGAACTCCACTACGACGTCCTGGTGTTGGCCACCGGATCGGTGCCCTTCGTGCCGCCGGTGCCGGGCACGGACGCCCCCGGCTGCCACGTCTACCGGACCATCGAGGACGTGGACGCCATCCGGGGCGACGCGGCGACGGCGCGGACCGGCGTGGTGGTCGGCGGCGGGCTGCTCGGCCTGGAAGCGGCCGGCGCGCTACGGGCCGGCGGACTGGACACCCACGTGGTGGAGTTCGCGCCCCGACTGATGGCCGTCCAGGTGGACGACGGCGGAGGCGCGGCGCTGCGCCGCAAGATCGAGGAACTGGGCGTCACCGTCCACACCGGCGCCGGGGCCGGCGGTGTGCTCACCGGCCCGGACGGCCGGGTCCGCGGCCTCGCGCTCTCCGACGGGCGCGAACTCCCCGCCGAGCTGGTGGTGTTCTCGGCCGGGGTGCGCGCCCGCGACCAGCTCGCCCGGGACTGCGGCCTGCCGGTCGGCGGACGCGGCGGCGTCGTGGTGGACGCCCACTGCCGCACCGAGGACCCGGCGATCCTCGCCATCGGCGAATGCGCCCAGGCCGTCGACGGCCGGGTCTACGGGCTGGTCGCCCCCGGCTACCAGATGGCCGAGACGGCGGCGCGCACGGTGGCGGGGCTTGCCGGGGCTGACGTTCCCGGGCCCGGCGGTTCTGTGTCCGACGGTTCTGTGCCCGGTGGTTCTGTGTCCGGTGGTTCTGTGCCCGACGGTGCGGGTTTCACCGGTGCCGACACCTCCACCAAGCTCAAGCTGCTCGGCGTCGACGTCGCCAGCTTCGGCGACCCGCACGGCACCGCCGAGGGCGCCCTCGACGTGCTCTACAGCGACAGCCGCGGCGGCGTCTACCGCAAGCTCGTCATCGGCACCGACGGCGCACTGCTCGGCGGCGTCCTGGTCGGCGACACCGAGGGGTACGACACCCTGCGCCCACTCGCCGTCGCCGGGCGCCCGCTCACGGTGGCGCCCGAACAGCTGGTGCTGCCCGCCGGATTCGCGGGGGCCGGGGGAGCGGTCGAGCTGCCCGACGACGCGGTGCTCTGCTCCTGCCACAACGTCACCCAGGGCGCCGTCCGGGCCGCCGTCCGCGACCAGGGCTGCGACAGCGTCGCCGCCGTCAAGAAGTGCACCCGGGCCGGCACCGGCTGCGGCAGCTGCCTCAAGCGGCTCGGCACCGTGGTGGGCGAGGAACTGGAAGCCGCCGGGGTCTCCACCTTCAAGGGCCTGTGCGAGCACTTCGCCCACACCCGGGCCGAGTTGTACGAGATCACCCGGGTGACCGGGGCGACGAGCTTCACCGAACTGCGCGACCGGTACGGCAGCGGCGAGGGCTGCGAGATCTGCAAGCCGACCGTCGCCTCCATCCTGGCCAGCCTCGGCAACGGCCACATCCTGGACGGCGAGCAGGGCGCGCTCCAGGACTCCAACGACCACTTCCTCGCCAACCTCCAGCGCAACGGCTCGTACTCGGTCGTCCCCCGGGTGCCCGGCGGCGAGATCACCCCCGAGGGCCTGATCGCGATCGGCGAGATCGCCCGTGACCACGGCCTCTACACCAAGATCACCGGCGGCCAGCGGATCGACCTCTTCGGTGCCACGGTCGACGAACTCCCTGAAATATGGCGCAAGTTGGTGGACGCAGGCTTTGAGTCCGGACACGCCTACGGCAAGGCGCTGCGCACCGTGAAGTCCTGCGTCGGCCAGACCTGGTGCCGCTACGGCGTCCAGGACTCCACCACCCTCGCCATCGAACTGGATTTCCGCTACCGGGGGTTGCGCTCCCCGCACAAGCTCAAGGCGGCTGTCTCCGGCTGCGCCCGGGAGTGCGCGGAGGCCCAGAGCAAGGACTTCGGCATCATCGCCACCTCCGCCGGCTGGAACCTCTACGTCGGCGGCAACGGCGGCACCACCCCGCGCCACGCCGACCTGCTCGCCGCCGACCTCGACCGCGAGACGCTGATCCGCACCATCGACCGCTACCTGATGTTCTACATCCGCACCGCCGACCGGCTGGAGCGCACCTCGGTCTGGCTGGAGCGCCTGGAGGGCGGCCTCGACCACCTGCGGGCCGTCGTCCTCGACGACTCGCTCGGCATCGCCGCCGAACTGGACGAACTGATGAGTCGTCACATCGGCACCTACCGCGACGAATGGGCCGCGACCCTCGCCGACCCCGAGCGGCTTCGGCGCTTCTCCTCCTTCGTCAACGCCCCCGGCACCCCCGACCCCGCCGTGACCTTCGTCCCCGAACGCGGTCAGATCCGCCCGGCCCGCCCCGGCGAGGCCGGCCACACCCTCACCGCCCTCAGCTCCCCGGTGCTCGTCGCCGGGCCCCGACCGGAGGTGCTCACCCGTTGACCGCGACCCCGACCGTCGCCGTCGCCGTTGGCGTCGGCGCGACCGTGACTGCGACCGTGCAGATCCACGACGGCACCCACTGGCAGCCGGTCTGCGCCCTCACCGACCTCCAACCCGGCCGAGGCGTCGCCGTGTTGCTCCCAGAAGCCGGGCAGGTCGCGCTGTTCCGCGACAGTTCCGACGGGCTGTACGCCGTCGACAACCTCGACCCGTTCAGCGGCGCCCCCGTCCTCGCCCGGGGCCTGCTCGGCAGTCGCGGTGACCGGCCGACGCTCACCTCGCCGATGTACAAGCAGGTCTACGACCTCACCGACGGCCGCTGCCTGGACGAGGACACCACCCCCGACGGCACGCCCGCCGTACTGCGGCGCTGGCCGGTGCGGGTCGCGGGCCCCGGAGGCGCGGCCTTCGGAGACGCGGACCTGGATGGTGCGGCTCTGGACGGTGCGGTCCGGGACGGTGCGGCCCTGGACAGTGCAGCATGAGCCTCGCCGTCCAGCCCAGGACGCCCGCCCCGCTGGTCGGTTGGGACCCGGAGGACGAGGAGTTCTGGGCGCGCAGCGGTGCCCGGATCGCCCGGCGGAACCTGGCGTTCTCCGTACTCTCCGAACACATCGGCTTCTCGGTGTGGAGCCTCTGGTCGGTGCTGGTGCTGTTCCTCGGCCCCGAGTACCACATCGACACGGCCGGGAAGTTCACCCTCACCGCCCTGCCGACCGCCCTCGGCGCCCTGCTGCGGCTGCCGTACACCTTCGCCGTCGCCCGCTTCGGCGGACGCACCTGGACGGTGATCAGCGCGCTGCTGCTGCTCGTGCCCACCACGCTCGCCGCCCTGGTGCTGCACCCGGGCGTCCCGTACGGCACCCTGCTGGCCGTCGCCTGCGCGGCCGGCGTCGGCGGGGGCAACTTCGCCTCCTCGATGGCCAACATCAACGCCTTCTACCCGCACCGGCTGAAGGGCTGGGCACTCGGCGTCAACGCGGGCGGCGGCAACCTCGGCGTGCCCGCGGTGCAGCTGCTCGGGCTGCTGGTGCTGGCCACCGCCGGCGCCACCCACCCCCGGCTGCTGCCACTGCTCTACCTGCCGCTGATCCTCATGGCGGCGGCGGGCGCGTGGTGGCGGATGGACAACCTGCCTGCCAGTCAGGCCGGTTCGGGAGAGGGGCGGGCACTTCGCGAAGTCGCCCGCGACCCGTACGGCTGGGCCGTCTCCACCCTCTACGTCGGCACCTTCGGCTCCTTCATCGGCTTCGGCTTCGCCTTCGGCCAGGTACTCCAGGTGGAGTTCCACGAGCGCTTCGACACCCCGGTCAAGGCAGCCGCCCTCACCTTCCTCGGGCCGCTGCTCGGCTCGCTGCTGCGACCGGTCGGCGGCCGGCTCGCCGACCGGTACGGCGGCGCGCGGGTGACGCTCGGCACCTTCGCCGCCATGGCCGCCGGCACGACGGTGGTGCTCGTCGCCACCCGCGAGCACTCGCTGCCGCTGTTCCTGGCCGGCTTCGTCGCCCTGTTCATGCTCAGCGGCATCGGCAACGGCTCGACGTACAAGATGATCCCGGCCCACTTCCAGGCCGTGGCCCGCTCGGCGATCGCGGCCGGGGCCGACCCGGCCGCCACCGAGGCCGACGCCCGGCGCCGGTCCGCGGCACTGATCGGGCTCGCGGGAGCGATCGGGGCGTTCGGCGGGGTGCTGGTGAACCTGGCGTTCCGGCAGTCCTTCCTGGTCGGCGGCAACGGGGACGCGGCGTACGCGGGATTCCTGGTGGCGTACGCGGGCTGCTCCGCGCTGACCTGGGCGATCTGGCTCCGGCGGCGGTGACGGCGTTCCGGGCGGCGGGGGCTGGGCCGTTGGTATGACGGTCAGGACGGCCCGGCGCGCGGGTGGTTCTCCGGGCGGTTAGCGTCGGCCGCAACACGTCCTCGGACCCCGGAGGCTGCAGTGCAGCGGTGGATCATCATGACGGTACTCACCTCGGCTCTCACCGGCGTCACCTGCCTCACCGGCGCCGCCGTGCCCGCCTGGGCCGACGACGACCCGGTCGCCACCACCGTCACCCTCGGTGAGGCCAGGATCGACCCCAAGGCCGCCGGCCGGGTCCGGGTGGAGATCGGGTACGTCTGCGCGAACGCGGAGGAAGCCCGCTCGCTCACCGTCTCGGTGGAACAGAAGGACCCGGAGGACACCACCGTCACCGCCTTCGGCTCCAGCCGGACGGAGGAAGCGGACATCGTCTGCGACGGGACGCCGCAGACCCGGGTGGTCATCGTCCAGTCCAAGACCTACAACTGGCTCCCGGGCGTCGACGCCATCCTGACCGCCACCGTCTCCGACCTCGGCGCCACCCCGCCCGCCGCCGCCGACGCCAAGCGGGTCACGCTGGTCACCGCTGAGTGATGCGGTCCCGCGTCCGGGCCGTCGCCCTGGCGCTGCTGCTCGCAGCCGGTCCCGTCCTGACCGGCTGCGTCAGCGCGCTGGTGGGGCCGGCGCCGGAGGAGACCAGCAGCCCCGCCGTCGTGTCGCCGTCCGTGGCGAACTCTCCGGTGGCCTCGCCCAGCCCGTTCGTTGCTGCTGGGACGGTGGCGGCGCGCGACTTCTCCTTCGAGCCGGCCGACTTCACCGCCAGCCCGGGTGCGACGGTGACCGTGACCAACACCGGCACCACCGCCCACACCCTCACCGCCCAGGACGGCACCTTCGACACCGGCCCCATCGCCCCGGGCGCCACGGCTATGGTGACGGCGCCCAGCCAGCCCGGCGCGTACGCGTACCTGTGCTCCTTCCACCACTTCATGCGCGGCATTCTGACCGTGTCCTGAGGGGCGATTGCCCTACGCTCGTGCCCTGCACCTGGGGAGGGCACGAGGGATGGCCGACAGCACGTGGAACGCGATCAACGGCACCGTGAACGGGCCGGTCGTGCAGGCCGAGACCGTCAATTTCCTCGGGGGCCTGCCCCAGGCGGTGCCGGACGACGCCGACGACTGGGTGAAGCACGTCGCAGGCTCGCGCGTCTGGATGCACATCCGGGAAGGCGGGGGCGTCGAGCCCTACCAGCGCGTCGTGCTGGAGGCCGTCGGCGAACTGGCGCGACTGCGGGACGAGACGGTGCTCGCCGAGGACCCTTGGCAGGACCCCGGGATCGCGGAGCGCTTCGCGCAGCAGGTCGACTGGCTGCTGGGGCGCCTGGACCTCTACCCGGCCGAGGCCGCGCTGCTGGCCGTGCTGCCGTTCCTCTACCGCGTCCGCTCACTGCGCCTGGCGGCGGCACGGGTCTCCGTCGGCCCGACCGATCTTGCTCCTGCGGCCGAGCCCGACGCAGACCGCGCGGCGTACGAGCAGTTCATCGAGTCCCACGACCTGCTCGTTGGCCGCACCCGGACACGCCCCGCCTCCGCCGTCCCGCTCGGCTGGTGGCTCTTCCACCGCTGGCTCGACCAGCACGAGGACCTCGCCGATCCCGAGGGTGTGCAGGAGATCCTCGGTCGACTCCCGGTTCTTGCTGACCTCGGCGAGACCTTCGCGCTCAAGCGGGTCTGCGCCCTGCTCCACGGCCTGCGCCGGGGCCCCGACGTCGGCAACCGTGACTACCTGGCAAGCCTCAGCGTGGACGACCACCTGCGGGCCCCGGGCGAGCAGCAGGTCCGGGAGCAATGGTTGGCCCTGCTGCTCGCTTTGGCGTACGGGACTGCCATCGAGATGACCGCCCTGCCGGAGATCGTGACCGAACACCTCGGCATCCCGGACGAGGTCGACCTCGTCGACCTTCGCCGGACCTTGGAAGAGGCCGCGTGGGGTGGCTCGTACGACCTGCCAGTGCTACGCGCAGAGTGCCGGCACGAGGCGGTGGTCGAGGGCCTGCACGAGTACACGGCCCGGGTCGACGAACTCCTCCACGCAGTCCGCCGCGTCCTCCGTGACCAGCCCCTTCCCACCCGCCTCACCTCAGACGAAGCAGCCCCCGCCACCGGTGCGTTCACCGGCTGGGCACGGTTCCGCATGGACGAACGACGGGTGCGCAGCCTTCTGATGGGCGTAGAGCTGTATCGCGACCGGGACTTGGCCGTCCGCGAGCTCTACCAGAACGCCCTCGACGCCTGCCGGTACCGTCGTGCCCGCACGGAGTATCTCGACCGCACGAATCCCATTGCGTCCTTCACCTATGAAGGCCGCATCGAGTTCCGCCAGGGCGTGGACGAGGACGGCCGTGCCTACCTGGAATGCCAGGACAACGGCGTCGGCATGGGCGAGGAGGAATTGCGAGGAGTCTTCTCCAACGCCGGCGCCCGTTTCGCGGAGCAGTTGGACTTCAAGCTCGAACGGGCAGAGTGGCGGAAGGTCGACCCGCCCGTCGAGCTGTATCCCAACAGCCGCTTCGGCATCGGCGTGCTCAGCTACTTCATGCTCGCCGACGAGATCAAGGTATCGACTTGTCGCCTGGACGCCTCGGGCCGGTTGGGCCCGCAGCTGGATGTCTCCATCTACGGCCCGAGCCACCTCTTCCGCATTGCCGAGCAGTCGGAGCGGGGCCGCGAACCGGGCACGACCGTGCGGCTGTACCTGCGGGACGACATCGAGTTGGCCGAGTCGTGGTCGTGCGTGGACGTCCTCGAACGACTCCTGGCTGTCGCGGAGTTCTCCACCTCGGCGGTGCACGGAGCACGGGAGGTGGCCTGGGAGCCTGGAGTCCTGAAGGCCCGGGAGGCGCCTCGGGGCGAGACTTTCGGCTTCAGCGCCTGGGGCCGGATGACGTCCTGGGCCGGGGCTCCGGAGGGCGCGCAGGTGGTGTGGTGCGAGCACGGTGGCGCGCTGCTCGTGGACGGCCTCGTGGTCGAGCCGGAGGTTGTCCGTGGGGTGGTATCGCCGCGCGGGTTCTCCGGAGTCGTCCTGAACCTCACCGGCAGGCTGTCGCCGAGGCGAGTGTCCGTGGATCGCCGCCGTGTCATCAGCGATCTGTCGGAGACGGTTCGGGACCTACTGGAGGCGGCGGTTGACGAGCTCGTGAGCAGCGACTCGGCCGTGTTGAGCATGGCGTGGATCCATCAGGTGACGGAGAGGAACCACCATCTCGCCGATCTGGTGGCCGCCGAAGTCATTCGAAAGGGCCGCCGCTTCGAATTCCTCGGGGTCGAATACGAAACCCGCAGCACGGGCTGCTTCCTGGCGGACGAGGGGATTCTTAAGTGGTTTGAGAACTTCGACCAGTTCGCTGGTGGAACGTTTGTGGGTAATCCGCCCGATCACATCCTCCTCTGGCGGATGATGGCTCACGGGCGGGATCTGGCGTTCCCGGAACTGTCCGAGCTGTGCCCGGAGCTTCTCGTGTCCCGGAATGTGCGCCCGGCGATGCCGTCCGACATCGAGGTATTGGCGCCGGTGATTCATTCCGTTGGTTTCAGGGCGTGGAGCTTGGAACTCTGGGATGAGGAAAGACTTCTGAAGCTCGCCTCGCAACTTGGTGTCACACCAGACTGTGCTCTTTCCCGTGCCGTTGGGCTGGGTGCGATTCCCGGCCGGCCGTCGGTCTCCGATCTTGCTATTGCGGACGGCAACGTCGGCCACACCACCGTGGATTGGGACGAGACTCCAGTGAAGGAAGCGACGGACTCCGGTAGCGAGGACCTGGTTCTCCGCCGGGTGGTCGACGTATGGCGGATGTTCCCCACCACACGGACCTATGCCCAAGTCTTCTCATTGACACGATCGAGCAGACGCTCGCTGCGAGAGGTGATCGACTGTCTCCGAGTCCATGGTGTGGCGATCTCGATCGATGTGCCTGAACGGCTCACCAGGCTGGACGAGGAGCTCTTCTCACTCGACAGCGCGCTGCAATGGGGCGATCTGCGAGTGGACGAACCGGTGCCGTTCGCCCGGCTGATCACGGCCGCTCCCACACTTCAACGGCACCCCAGAGAGATGGCCAGCCATCTGAGGAGTCGCGGGATCGTCCCATCCAGTGATGACCTGCCGCCCGGGCTTGGGATGGACGAAGCGGTGGCCCTCATCCGGCGCGACCATGCCTGGCCCATCGTTTGGTCGTCGGTCACGAGTATCGACCTGATGGGTCTGTTGAACCTGTCGCTGAGGACGGGGCATCCGATGGCTCAGATCGCCGAGTGGTACCGCGAGTGGGGTCTTGATGCCCTTGACCCCGCCCAGCTGATCCGCGACGCCCTCGCCCGGGTCCCCATGGCCGACCCCTCCTGAGCACCGAATCCACCCGTGAACAGGGCTGCTGCATCGCCTCTCCTTGTTCTACAGTTCTGTAGAACAACAACGATCGGGGACGAGCATGGACAGGCCGCTTCGGCTGCCGCAGCAGGATCGGGCGGACTTCGAGACGGAGCTCGGGCGGGCGTTGGCCGCGCCGCAGGTGCGGGCCGCGCTGCGGGAGACGGGGGAGGATGCTCGGGGTGTGGAGCGGCTGCGGCGGGCGGCGCGGGAGAACGCGGAGTTCGTGCTGGCCGCGGCGGCGCCGGAGTACGAGCGGTATGCGGCGTTGCGGGCGGATGCGGACGCGGTGGCGCGGGGGCCGGTGGAGGTGCCGGCGCGGGAGCGGGCGTCGGGGTGGTGGGGGGTGTTGGGGGTGGTCGTGCCGATCATCGCGGGGGCGGCGGCGGTGATCTTCCTGGTGCTGGGCTCGGTGTTGGGGCTGGTCGAGGACCTGGGGGTGCTGGCGCGGGCGCTGGTGGAGGCCGGGTGGGTGTCGGCCGGGGTGGCCGCGGTGAGTCTGCTGGTCGGCGGCCTGGGGTTGCTGGGGGCGGCCCGGTCGAGGGGGGCCGGGGCCGGGGAGGCGTCGGACGGGCCGGGGGAGTTGCCGCTGGCGCGGGAGGCCTGGCGGTCGGCGTTGGCGGAGCGCGGGCTGGTGCCGTACCTGGTGGCGCAGGCGGGTGCGGCGCCGGGTCAGCGGCGCTGATCGAGTCTCGCCGAGCGGGCGGCGTCGACCAGGAGTTGGGCGGCGTCCGGGGGGATGGCCAGGCGGCGGGCGATCCAGGGGGCCGGGCGGCCGGCCCGGGCGAGCATCCAGGCGGAGTACAGGTGGCCGAGCTGGGGCGCGTTCTCGGCGAGCAGCAGGGGGCGGACGGCCTCCATCGGGAAGTCCTCGAGGGCGCGGGCGCTGTACTCGCGGCCGTTGGGGCCGGGCGGGGGTAGCGGGAGCGGGCGGCGGAGGTCGAGCCAGCGGCTGAGCAGCACCGCGCCGACCACGAGCAGGCCGGTGCCGGAGGCACCGATCAGGATGCCGCCGATGACGGGGCGGTCCTCCTCCTCGGCCATGCCGAGGGCGATCTCCTCCAGGACGAGCAGGCTGAGTGCGGTGAGCAGCACCGCGGCTTCTGTGGGGCGCGGGTGGGTCCGGGACGTCGTCATGCGGAACCTCTTCCTCGGCAGGGCGGCCGGGGGTTTCGGGCGGGCGCGGCGATTCACCTTCCGTACAACGGCGGTGGGCGGCCTGGGGCACGCGTCAAGGCTCAGGCGGTGAAATCGCGGATCGGAATTGACGATTCGTCAAGAAGTCGATGTGGGCGGCCTGTTGGTCGGTGGCCGGTTCTCGGAGGCTGGTGCCGCACCTCCTTCCGGTCGGGCGCGCCTGGGTGGCGCGTTCGTCGACGGGGTGAGGGGCCCGACTGCGGGTGGGCTTCGGGTCAGCATAGCCCGGGCATGCCAACTTCGACAGGATTGTCGAAGTTGCGGAGCCCGCGCTCGCGGCGGCGTGTCCGGAGGTGCCTGACCGGCTACTTTGAGTACGGAGCTCCGTTTCCACGACCGGCAGTCCACAGTGGTAGGGGAGGTCGGGACCGATGGGACTCACCAGCCACAAGCTGCTGGCCCTGACGGCGCTGCTCGCGGTGTTCACCGTGCTCGGCACGCTGTGGGTCTGGCCCCGGCTGGCCGTGCGGAGCTGGCCCGCGATGTTCCTGCGGCTCGGCACCATCGCCGTCACCCAACTGGTCCTGCTGGTGACGCTGGGGCTCGCCGTCAACGACTACTTCGTCTTCTACGACAGCTGGTCCGACCTGCTGGGACGCGAACACGGCGCGGGCGTGGTCCAGCAGGCGGGTGGAGGCTCCGGTGCCGGTGCCGGTGCCGGTGCCAGTGCCGGAGCCGGAGCCGGAGCCGGAGCCGGTGCGGCCGGAGTGCAGGTGCTCGGCTCCGCGGAGATCACCGGCGTGGGGACGGTCAGTCGCGATCCGGCTCAAATCGGGCGGATCGACCGGGTGCGGCTTCCGGGAGCGACCACCGGGCTGAGCACCGAGGGCTACGTCTACCTGCCGCCGCAGTACTTCCAACCCGGCGGCGCGGAACGGCACTTCCCGGCCGCGCTGGTGATGACCGGCTTCCCGGGCGACGCCACCAATCTGGTGACCAGGCTCCGCTACCCGGCCGCCGAACTCGACCTGCTGCGCAAGGGGGCGATGGAGCCGACCGTCCTGGTGCTGATGCGGCCCTCGCCGACCATGCCCAGGGACAGCGAGTGCGAGGACATCCCGAACGGGCCGCAGGCGCAGAGCTACTTCACCACCGACGTGCCCGCCGACCTGCGGGCCTCCTACCGGGTGCTGGACGGCACCGGCAGCCTGGGGATCGTCGGCGACTCGACCGGCGGCTACTGCGCGGTCAAACTGGGCATGGAGCATCCGCAGACCTTCTCGGTCGCGGTCTCGCTCTCCGGCTACTTCAAGGCGGCGGAGGACGCCACGACGGGCGACCTCTTCGCCGGCAGTCCGCAGCGCCGCGCCGAGGCCGACCTCGGTTGGCGCCTGGCCCACCTGCCGATGCCTCCCCTCGCGGTGCTGCTCGCGGACAGCAAGACGGACGGCAGCACCTACGCCGACTCCAGCGCCTTCGCGGCGGCGGCCCGCCCGCCGCTCGTGGTCGCCCAGGAGACGGTCGACACCGGCGGCCACAACTTCACCACCTGGGGGCGGCTGCTCCCGCCCGCCCTCACCTGGCTGAGCGGCCACCTGCGTGGCCCCGCGTAGCACCCGTGCCTTGGGTGCTCCCGCATACGTCAGTGTGCCGGAGCCGGCCGGGCTCCGTGGATCGCGGCGGACACCGACTCGTAGATCGGCACGTACATCGGCACGAACTCCTGGATCCTGGTGTTGGTCAGGAACCCGATGACGTGCCAGGCCCACTCGTTGCCGGTGGGGGACAGGACGAGTCGCAGGACCGTGCCCCGGGCCATCATCCGCCGGGAGGTGAAGATCAGCAGGCCGAGCCCGCCGCTGTCGACGAAGGAGCAGCCGCTCATGTCGATCACCAG
The DNA here is from genome assembly GCF_043201465.1 of Kitasatospora sp. NPDC048298. Taxonomy (NCBI): domain Bacteria; kingdom Bacillati; phylum Actinomycetota; class Actinomycetes; order Kitasatosporales; family Streptomycetaceae; genus Kitasatospora; species Kitasatospora sp. NPDC048298. The sequence continues at coordinate 7,713 of NZ_JBICYZ010000054.1, read as the reverse complement.
GTGGAGTGGCTGCTGCTCGGTGTGGGGCTCGGCGAGCCCGTTGAGCAACTGGCGGAGCGCGGGGGCCCCGTAGCAGTCCAGTTCGCCGACCACCCGCACGACGGTCCACGCCTCCAGGGTGCCGACCTCGACGTCCAGGGGGCTGGTCGTCGCAGCAACCGCGTCCGGGGCGGCGTGCGGAACGACCTTCTCGAACACGAATCGCCGCGCCGGATCACCGGGCCCGGGAGGCGTCGGCTCGGTGATCACCACCCCTTTCCTGGCCGAGGTCCACCGTGCCCGGCACTCCGCCTCGACCGCCGGTCCTTCGTACCCGAGGACCCGAAGGACCCGGATGGCGTAGTCCAGTGGCATGAGGCTGACGCCGGACAGGCCGTCGTGCAGGGTGCTGCGCGGAATGGCCCAGCCGGAGCGGGCCGTTCTGCGCTGGAGTTCGCGATGGGACGGATCCCCCGCGGCGATCTTCATCCCCTGCAGCCACTTCGCGAACGCGGCGACCGGCGGCGCCGCCTGCCGTCGAGCGGTCTTCTCGGCCTGGACGGCCACTCTCCTGCTCCTCCCCGGCGCGGTCCTGCGCGCCGGTACGTAGCGTACGAGAACGACCGTGCCCCGTTGCGGTGTTCGCGGGGCGGAAGCTGTCCGGATACGTCCGGAGGGATGGCGGCCGGCGGCCGGTAGCGGGCTGAATATGACCAGCCGGACACGTACCGGCTGCACCGGCCGCGCCCGGCCGCGTCCTGCCGTGAAGGTCGCACCGTGACGGTCACATCTGCCGTACCGGCCAGGCCGGTTGTTCCGAGCACCAGGGAGAAGACATGTCGACGCACACCCCCCGTTCCGGCCGCCGCACCCCGCGCGGGGGCTTCACGGTTCCGTACCGCTGGGCGGCCGGCGCGGTGGACGTCCTGCTGGTGGCGGGGCTGATCCGGTCCGGCCTCGGGGCCGTTCAGGCGGTGGCCATCGGGATCGGGCTCCTGCTCGTGCCCTGGCTGCTCACCAGGGACGTCCGCCGCTGAACGGCTCCTGCGGTCCGGACGGCCCGACCCCGGCCTCCCGTCGCCGAGGCCCCGTCAGCGGGCCAGCAGCGGGAGCGGTGCGCCGGTGCGGGCCGGGAGTTCGAGGCGGGTGAGCAGGGCCGAGGGCGAGACCTCGACCACCCGGCAGCCGGCCCGGTGGCGGCAGTGGCGGGCGACCGAGCCGTGCCGCAGGCGGTCCAGGCGGCGACGGGTGGCGGCGCCGAGCACGAGCAGGTCCTCCGGGCCGGTGACGGCGCCGACCAGGGCGGGGCCGGGCTCGGCGTTGACCACCAGCGGGTGGATGACCAGGTCGGACGGGTAACCGCCGTAGGCCTGCTCGAAGGCGACGTCGAGGCGCCGGCGGGCGGCGTGCTCCAACTCGGGGTGCGGGCGCAGGCCGTCGCGCTCGGTGGTGGCCCAGGCGGCCACCGGCACCAGCACCGCCCGGTGCCGGGCCGCCTCGCCGACGGCGTGGTAGAGGGCGGCCAGACTGCTCAGTGATCCGCTCAGGCCGACGATCACTCGGGTGGTCCCGGTCATGGCCGTTCGCCTCCGTCTCTCCGGCGGCTCTCTCCATCGGGCTCCGCCGGTTCGGCACTCCTTGCTTCGGATGACTCCAGTGAACCCCGGAACGGATCCTTCCGTACCGCTGCTGACACCTCCATGACGCGGGCCGCACACATCTTGACGGCCCTCTGACAGGGCCGCGGGGATCTCCCGGGCGGCGCGCCCCGCCCGGGGCCCCGGCCGGTCCGTCAGCCCAGCCCCGGCACGAATCGGATCAGCAGGTCGATCGCCTTGATGCCGAGGAACGGCAGCACCAGCCCGCCCAGCCCGTACACCCGCAGGTTGCGCCGCAGCAGGTCGGTCGCCGAGGCCGGCTGGTAGCGCACGCCGCGCAGGGCGAGCGGAATCAGGGCGATGATGATCAGCGCGTTGAAGATGATCGCGGAGGCGATCGCCGAGGTGGGGCTGTGCAGTTCCATGATGTTGAGGTGGTGCAGCCCGGGATAGGCGTTCGCGAACATCGCGGGGATGATGGCGAAGAACTTGGCCACGTCGTTGGTGATCGAGAAGGTGGTCAACGCTCCTCGGGTGATGAGGAGTTGCTTGCCCACCCGGACGATCTCGATCAGCTTCGCCGGGTTGGAGTCGAGGTCGACCATGTTGCCGGCCTCCTTGGCGGCCGGGGTGCCGGAGTTCATCGCGACGCCGACGTCCGCCTGGGCGAGCGCGGGGGCGTCGTTGGTGCCGTCGCCGGTCATCGCGACCACGTTCCCGGCGGCCTGTTCGCGGCGCAGGTGGGCGAGCTTGTCCTCCGGGGTGGCCTCGGCGAGGACGTCGTCCACCCCGGCCTCGGCGGCGATGGCGCGGGCGGTCAGCGGGTTGTCCCCGGTGACCATGACCGTACGGATGCCCATCCGCCGCAGTTCGGCGAAGCGTTCGGCGATTCCCTCCTTCACCACGTCCTTGAGTTCGACCACGCCCAACGCCCGTGCGCCGTGCCGGTCGTGGACCGCGACCAGCAGCGGGGTGCCGCCGGACTCGGAGATCCGGTCCACCAGTGGCTCGGCCTCCATCGGAAGCCGCCCGCCGGAGTTCGCCACCCAGCGGGCGACGGCGCCGGCCGCCCCCTTGCGGATCAGGCAGGTGGTGCCGTCCGGCCAGGTGAGGTCGACGCCGCTCATCCGGCTCTGCGCGGTGAACGGAACGGGCTGTTGCTCGCCCAGTTCGCCCGGGGCCCTCGGCGGCAGCCAGTACTGACGATTCGTCAACTCGACCAGCGACCGCCCCTCCGGCGTCTCGTCCGCGACGGAGGCCAACTGGGCGGCCTCGGCGAGCTGTTCGGTGGTCGCGCCGGGCAGCGGGTGCAGGGCGACGGCCCGGCGGTTGCCGTGGGTGATGGTGCCGGTCTTGTCGAGCAGCAGCACGTCCACGTCCCCGGCGGCCTCCACCGCCCGGCCGGAGAGCGCGACCACGTTGCGCTGCACCAGCCGGTCCATGCCGGCGATGCCGATCGCCGAGAGCAGTGCGCCGATGGTGGTCGGGATGAGCGCGACCATCAACGCCACCAGCACGACGGTGGTTTGGGGTGCGTGGGCGTAGATCGCCATCGGTTGGAGCGAGACGACGGCCAGCAGGAAGACGATGGTCAGCGAGGCCAGCAGGATGTTGAGCGCGACCTCGTTCGGCGTCTTCTGCCGGTTGGCGCCCTCGACCAGGGAGATCATCCGGTCGACGAAGCTCTGCCCGGGGCGGGAGGTGACCCGGATGACGAGGTGGTCGGAGAGCACCCTGGTGCCGCCGGTGACACCGGTGCGGTCGCCGCCGGACTCCCGGATCACCGGTGCGGACTCCCCGGTGATCGCGGACTCGTCCACGGTCGCGACGCCCTCGACCACCTCGCCGTCCTGCGGGATCACCTCGCCGGCCGGGACGAGGACGATGTCGTGCAGCAGCAACTGCGCGGCGGGGATGACCTCGTGGTGGTGGTCGCGGGTGCCGACCCGCCAGTGCAGCAGCCGCCGCGCCGTGGTGGAGGACTGGGCGCGGCGCAGAGAGTCGGCCTGCGCCTTGCCGCGGCTCTCCGCGACGGCCTCGGCGAGGTTGGCGAACAGCACGGTCAGCCAGAGCCAGAAGGAGATCACCCAGGAGAAGACGCTCGGGTGGAGGACGGCGCTGATGGTGGTGAGCGCGGAGCCGGTCTCGACCACCAGCATCACCGGGTTGCGCGTCATGGTGCGCGGGTGGAGCTTGCGGACGGCGGCGGGCAGCGCCTCGGCGAGCTGACGGCGGGTGATCAGCCGGCGCCGCCCGCCCGGCGAGGTGGGCCGGTGGCTCGGTGGCGGTGTGGGCGCGGAGGCCGGGGAGGGCTCCGGGCGGCGGAACCAGTCCTGATCGGGCGAGGTGCCCGGGGTGGTGTCCGGGGTGCTGAGGGCCGAACGGCGCATCGTCTCGGGGCCTTCCGGGCCGCCCGGTTGACAGGGGCGGCGGGTTTCGGGGGAGCGGCGGGAACGCCGGACAGCCCACCATCCGTCCGGCGGGGAACATGCCGGTCTTGACACAGGCTTGGCGGCGGAACGGCGGTCCTTGACGGCTCCCTGACAGCCCCGCCGGACCGCTGTCAGGAAGGCGTCAAGGACTGCGACCGTGCCGTACGCCCTGCGTCAAGGACGGGTGCGGTCGGTGTGCGGAGGGTCTCCACTGGAGGGGCACGGCCGTACGGGCCGCCATCCCGAAGGGACCCCGCCATGACCACTGCCACCGCCGTCATCGACATCGACCTCGACGCCGACGAGCCGCTGGAGCGGACGGTCCGCCCGGTGCCGGTCGCCTGGCGCCGGGACCGCCCCGAGCCGCCGGAACCGGCCCCGGCCCCGGCGGTCGACCGTGCCCGAACCCGCCCGGCGCACTGCCGGTTCGCGGTGCACTACGAGGACTGACGCCCGCAGGAGCACCCCGCCGCCCACCCACCACCACCGGAGCAGCCGCCATGACCCAGCTCGTCGCCCCCGTCGTCCCCACCGCTCCCGCCCCCGCCGACGCGCTCGGCGGTCCCTGGCCGGCCTCGGCGCGGCCCGGCCGGGGAGCCGAGCTGCTGGTCGGCGGCGTGGGGCTGGCCGAGGCCGCCGAGCGGTTCGGCACCCCGCTGTACGTGCTGGACGAGGCCGAGGTCCGGGGCCGGGTCCGGGCCTACCGGCGGGCGCTGCCGCACGCCGAGGTGCTGTACGCGGCCAAGGCCTTCCTGTGCAGCGCGATGGCCGACTGGGTGGAGCAGGAGGGGCTGGGACTGGACGTCTGCTCGTCGGGCGAGCTGTGGCTGGCGGTCTCGGCCGGCTTTCCGGCTCAGCGGATCCTGCTGCACGGCAACGCCAAGTCCCCGGAGGAGCTGCGGCTGGCCCGTCGGCTGCGGGTCGGGCGGATCGTGATCGACGGCCCGGCGGAGATCGCGCGGCTGGCGGCGCTGGTGGCCGCCGACACGCCGCAGAAGGTGCTGGTCCGGGTGGTGCCGGGGATCTCCGCCGGGCACTACCCGGCGGTGCGGACGGGTGTCGGCGGGCAGAAGTTCGGCTTCCCGGTCGAGGGCGGTGACGCGGCGGACGCCATCGCCCGGGTGCTCGACCAGCCTGGGCTCGAACTGGCGGGTCTGCACTGCCACTTGGGCTCGCAGATCACCTCGGTGGAGCCCTACCTGCTCGCGGTGGACGCGCTGGTGCGGCTGCTCGCCGAGGTGCGGGAGCGGCACGGCGTGGAACTGCCGGAGCTGGACCTGGGCGGCGGCCACGGCATCCGCTACCTGCCCGGGGACGCCGAACTGGACCTCGCCGAGTTCGCGGTGCGGGTGACCGACCGGCTGGCGGTGCGCTGCGCCGAGGCCGGGCTGGACGTGCCCCGGCTGCTCGTCGAACCCGGCCGCGCCGTCGCCGGACCGGCCGCGGTGGCGGTCTACCGGGTGCTGTCCGTCAAGCACACCGCCGACGGCCGCTGCTTCGTCGCGGTGGACGGCGGCATGAGCGACAACCCGCGCCCGGCCCTGTACGGATCGCCGTACACGGTGCGGCTGGTCGGCCGCCGCTCGGAGGCGGGGGAGGCGAGGGCGGACGTGGTCGGCCGTCACTGCGAGGCTGGCGACGTGCTCGTCCGGGACGCCGCGCTGCCCGCCGACCTGCGCCCGGGCGACCTGCTGGCCATGCCGGCGGCCGGCGCCTACCAGCTGTCCATGGCCTCCGGCTACAACCTGGTCGGCCGCCCGGCCGTGGTCGCGGTGAGGGACGGCCGGGCCCGTCTCCTCATCCGCCGGGAGACGGTCGAGGACTTCCGTCTGCGCGAGGTCGGCCGCTGAAGGGGGGCGGGCCTGCGTGAGAAGTCGGCCGGGCCGACTTCTCGCGCACTTCCATGCACTTCCGCACACTTCCACGCACTCTCACGGATGCCCGAAACTCCGTTGAACCGGTGTGACCTGGAGGGCCGTTGACGAGGATGATCACCTTCTCCGCCGTCCGACAGGAACTCCATGCGTCACCCCTCCCCTCCCGATGCCCGCACCAGGCCCCGGCGGCGACTTCGCCGGCTGACCCACCTGGTGACGGCATGCGTCGCCGCGAGCGCGGCCCTGCTCGCGCCCGCCTCCGCCGAGGCGAGCGGGTCGAGCAACAGCGACGCCTACAACAACCTCGGGTCGACGTCCCGGGCGGACTGGATGCGGAACCTCGCCGGTGACACCTGGCTGGCGTCACTGTCCCTGCCCGGCACCCACGACACGCTCGCCATCCACGGGGGCGACCCCGTCCGGACCCAGCAGGACTTCGGCGACAGCGCCAACACCCTGAGCGCGCAACTGGATCGAGGGATCCGCGCCATCGACATCCGGGTCCGCGTCACCGAGAACAAGTACTTCACCGTCCACCACGGGTCGTTCTACCAGAACGCCAACTTCGACGACGTCCTGAGCAAGGCGAAGGACTTCCTCGGAAAGCACCCGAGCGAGACGATCGTGATGCGGCTGAGGGCCGAGTGCCCGCTCGGTGGCAGCGGCGGCACGTTCGAGTGCGACGACGATCCGAAGACGGTCACCAACGACAGGCGCAGGGAGATCTTCGCGGACTACGTGTCCCGGTACCCCGAGCTGTTCTACGGCCCGTCGGTGGTCAACGGCACCAAGGCCTACGTCCCCCGCCTCTCGCAGGTCCGCGGGAAGATCGTGCTGGGCAGCTTCGACGGCCTCGACAGCGACAGCTATGGGATCGGGACCTTCAACGACCACCAGGAGGACCACTTCGACGTGCCCGACGCCCGCAAGAAGTGGGAGTACGTCAAGGCGAACATCGACCGGGCGGTCGGCGACGGCAGCGGCCAGATGTTCGTGACGTACACGTCGGCGTCCAACGCCCCCCTCCTGAACCCGCACGCGTACGCGGGCGGACACGTGACCTACGTGGGCAAGGCCCCCGTCAACCTTCCGGGCGTCAACTTCCAGTTGATGAACTACCTCAACAACGGCGGGGGCAAGGGCCGCCTCGGCGTCGTCATGATGGACTTCCCCGGCTGGGCGCTGGTGGAGAACATCATCGCCCGCAACCAGGAGCACGTCGTCAAGGGTGCTCACCAGGCCGTCTGGCTGGTCAACGCCGACAAGACCTACGTCGACAGCAAGTACCAGCGGTGCATGGTCCGGGGGCCGGAGTTCGACAGTTCCAACTCCGGCGGCCTGGTCACCCAGCGCGCGTGCCAGTCGACGCCGCCCAGCAGCCACCAGTGGGGCGCCGAGAAGCCGTCGTACGACGGCCAGGGCTACTACTGGATCAAGGCCAACAACGGCAAGTGCCTGACCGTCCCCTACAACAACGGCACCCCGCCGGGGGCCGGGACCCAGTTGTACTGGTGGGGCTGTGAGACCCGCTGGTCCTCGGGCAACCAGCTGTGGAACGTCATCCCGACCCAGATCGAGGTCGGGGGCAACCGCACGACGGCCTACAAGTTCATCAACCAGTGGACGGGCCTGTGCCTGTCGGTGGACCCGGCCACCGCGTCCACCGCGGGCGGCAAGGTGACCCAGGACACCTGCCCGGCCTGACGCGCACTGCCCTCCGGGCCCCGGCTCCCCCGGGGGGGGGGGGGGGGGGGGGGGGGGGGGGGGGGGGGGGGGGGGGGGGGGGGGGCGGGGGCGGGGCCGCGGGGGGGGGGGGGGGCGGGGGGC